>JBKECM010000044.1:0-9292 GCA_047974615.1 Lachnospirales bacterium | reverse complement strand
ATTTTTTTCTTTTTGACTTTATCAGCACCTTCTTTCCTCGCTGATTTTATGCTATCTCACTATTTTCGTGCCATTATCATTAGTAATATTTTTTTCTTTTTGGACTTTTTCAGCACCCTCTCATTTTTGTGGAATATAATTTTTTCTAACCTTTTCAGCACCTTCTCTTTTTTGCCATTTTATACCTTTGTCAAAAGTATGAAAATTTGATTTTTTCTTTTGCAATGATGCCATATAAAATAATACCAAATAAAAAAAAATTCTTTACCCTTCCTCATATGAGTCTAAATCTTCAGGTAGTTCAACCTCATATGAAGGTTCTAGTAAATTTATAGTTGTAAGACAATCTAAAGATATTGAACTTTGAGGTATGCCATACATTTTGTTTTCAGCAAGGTTTAGGTCATAATTAAGTTTAAATTCTTTTATTTTGTTATCCAAATCAAAATTAACTTCATATTTAACATCGCTTGCAGTAAGCTTAATTATTTCGGCATCTACACTAAAAAACTGACTTAAAACGTTAGAGTTTGAACCTAAAAGATCATTAAAATAAGGAGCCTTTATATCTATGTAAAAAGTATATATAATTTCATCATTGTTTTTTTCCCATATCGCATTAATTATATCAGCCTCTTCAAAAGTTAATGTAGAAGTAAGTAAAAAGTTTTGAGAAAACTCTAAAAATGTAGTTGGGTATTTTTCTTTCACATTATCATTAAAATATATATAGTCATCTTTATAAAAAACTTGTCTTTCTTCTTTTCCGTAGTTATCTTCAGATATAATATCTTGTTTTACGATTATATTACCATTTTCATCTTTACCACGTTCTATAGATGCAGTATAAGTATTTGTTATAGTATCTTCACCAAAGATATATTGTGTGTTTTGCAAATCTTCTTGTGAACTATATTCTAAGTCATTAGTACTCATTATGGAGTTATAATCTTTTAAAATTCCACTTATTTCTTCGTTTGTAGAAGTATTTACACTTAATTGTTCATCATTAATTGTAGTTTCTGTATTATCTTTTGATGCACAACTTGTTATACTTATTATAAGTATCGTTAAAATTATAATAATTTTCTTTTTCATAATTTATCCTTTTCCAAGAAAAAAGAACTGCATAGAATCTTACTTTAAGCAAGTTTTATACAGTTCTAATAGGTTTTTATTATTCAGTAAATTTACCAGGGTTGATTTTTACACCAGGACCCATAGTGCTTGCTACTGTAACTGAACGAAGGTATTGACCTTTTGCAGCTGTAGGCTTAGCTTTGATTAAAGCAGACATAACAGCATCTAAGTTTTCGTTAAGTTTTTCACGACCAAAAGATACTTTACCGATTGGAACGTGAATGATATTTGTTTTATCAAGACGGTACTCGATTTTACCAGCTTTGATTTCTTCAACAGCTTTAGCTAAATCGTTGGTAACAGTACCAGCTTTAGGGTTTGGCATTAAACCTTTAGGACCAAGAACACGACCTAAACGACCAACAAGACCCATCATATCAGGTGTAGCAACTAATATATCAAATTCAAACCAGTTATCTTTTTGAATTTTTGTTACGATTTCTTCAGCACCAACATAATCAGCACCAGCTTTTTCAGCTTCATCAGCTTTTTCGCCTTTAGCGATTACAAGAACACGTACTTTTTTACCAGTACCATGTGGTAATACAACAGCACCACGAACTTGTTGATCAGCATGTCTACCGTCAACACCTAAACGAATGTGTGCTTCTACAGTTTCATCAAATTTTGCAATAGAAGTTTCTACTGCTAAGTTACAAGCTTCGCTTGGATCATATAAGTTACTAGAATCTACAAGCTTTGCTTTTTCTAAATATTTTTTTCCTCTTTTCATTACATATCCTCCTAAGTGGTCAACAAGCTATACGCTCTCCCACATCTTTTTAAAATTAGTCTTCTACAACAACACCCATAGAACGGCAAGTACCTGCTATCATACTCATAGCAGTTTCAATAGAACCAGCGTTTAAGTCAGGCATTTTTAATTCAGCGATTTTTTGAACTTCAGCTTTGCTTATTTTAGCAACTTTAGTTTTGTGTGGTACAGCTGAACCAGACTCGATTTTACAAGCTTTCTTAATAAGAACAGCAGCTGGTGGAGTTTTTGTAATGAAAGTAAAGCTTTTATCTTGATAAACAGTTATTACAACTGGGATAATCAAACCTACGTCATTTTTTGTTCTTTCATTAAACTCTTTTGTAAATCCCATGATATTAACACCGTGTTGACCAAGAGCAGGACCAACTGGTGGTGCAGGAGTAGCTTTACCTGCTGGAATTTGTAACTTTATATATCCTGTAATTTTTTTTGCCATAATGGCACCTCCTATAGTGGTATTTAACGGGGGTTTCCCTCCCACACCCTAACTACGCTAGGGCTAAACGATTAACTAAACTTTACGTACATCTTTGACATCAAATTCTGTCGGTGTTTCACGACCGAAGGCAAGGATATTAACAATAACAGTACGTTTTTTACTATTAATATCTGATATAGTACCTGTTGTTTCTCCAAAAAAGTCAGAGTTAACCATAACCATATCACCGATTTCTAATTCAATAGGTTCATCAATTTCTTGTCCAATACCCATACGGTTAACTTCTTCATCTGTAAGGGGTACAGGTTTTGAACCAGGACCTACAAAAGATGTAACGCCACGAGTATTTCTAACAACATACCAAGTATCGTCGTTCATATACATTTTTATAAGTACATAGCCATGGAAAACTTTACGTTGTACAACTTTACGTTGTCCATTTTTTATTTCCACTTCTTCACGTTCAGGAACAGAAATCTCAAGAATTTGATCTTGCATTCCACGATTTTCTACTAACTTTTCAATGTTCGCTTTAACTTTTTTTTCATAACCTGAGTATGTATGAACAACATACCATTGTGGACTATTAGACATTTAATCACCTTTTCAAACTAGTTTAATGTAAAAAAGTAAATAGATAGCCATAAATTAAATTTAGAACAAAAATTATAGCACCAAACAATAAACTTGTAATAACAACTGTAACAGTTTGTTTGTATAAGTCATGTCCATTTGGCCAAACGATTTTTCTAAACTCGCCTCTTATTTCTTTTAAACCATCTTTTTTGTTTTCTTCCATTTTAACACTTCCTTTAGAAACTATTTTGTTTCTTTATGCATTGTGTGAGAGTTACAAAATTTACAATACTTTTTAGTTTCCATACGCTCAGGGTGAGTTTTTTTATCTTTTTTAGTATTGTAGTTTCTTTGCTTACACTCAGTACAAGCTAATGTAATATTTGTTCTCATTATGACACCTCTTTCCTTTACATAATAAAAAAAGACATACAGCACATACGTCATAACTAGTATATCATAAATATTCAGACAATGCAAGGCTTTCGACAAACTTTTTTCTATATGGCAACGTTGCAAAATTCAAGGAATGGCACATTGCAAAAGAAAAAATCAAATTTTCATACTTTTGACAAACGCCTGAAATGGCAAAAAGACGCTATTTCCACAGTTTTTGTCAAAAAGCCACAAAGCCATTGTTTTGTAAAGAACCCGACGAACAAGGGCGACGAAGTCGTTTTCACGTAGTGAAAATTTCGATATGAAAATGGATTTTTCTATATTTTGCAATGAAGCTATATATAAAATTGATACTCCTTTTACAAAAATTAAGGCTAACTATTTTAAATAGCATATCTAAAACCTTTCACCTTCTGTATTTTATTTGCATGTAGAAGATATAAAAAGAAAATTTAATTACTTTAAATTAAAATAAGCAATGTCACAAAAGCGACATTGCTTATAAAAAAATTATTGTGGTAAAACTATTTTATCTGTAAAGTTAAAATCTACTGTTTCGTTAACATTAGAGTCAACTAAAGACATAGTAGAGCCATCAACTGCAACTTGTACAGTGTAAGTTGACTCATCGTCATATACACCTTCTACCACGTACATACCATTTTCTTCTGTATACACAGCGTCTAAATTCTCAACATAAGTTTCTACACCAATAAATGATATTTCTTCCGCCATAGTCGTAGTTATTGAATCAATATACCCTTCATCATCAGCAGACTCAAGTACTAATACACCATCTTCGTAATCATAATATGTATCGCCGATTTTATAATACTCATTAACAACTGTACCAGTTAACTTAACGTAAACATTACCATCAGCATCTCTTTTATATGCGAAACTTCCGCTACCATCTACGTATATTTCTTCATAAGAAACAGCCGCACCAGCATTAAATTTATCTAAGTTTGCTTGTGATACTTCTTGACCATGTGTAAAGTCTGCATCAATACCAACAGCTTCGCCTACTAAATCGACAGCATCTTCCACTAAACTTGAAGCTTCTTCGCTATTTACTGCATCTGCTACTTCGTTAACTGCATCATTTACTGCAGTACCTTCTGTGCTTGCAAGTTCAGAAACTTCGTTTACTGCCTCATCTAAAGAAGTTGAGCTACAACTAACAGTAAATAAAACAGAAACCATAGCTAATACGCATAAAAATTTTTTCATTTTTCATATCCTCCGAGTTTTATTATTTTAATATATTTGACAAAAAAGCCAAAATCAATAAAATTATATATTATTTGTTATAAAATGTCAAGTTTTAGAAATTTTCAATAAATATATTTTTGATTATTCTATGATTTGTTTTTTATTAGCCATACTATATATTAAAGGTATAACAATAAATGTAAAGCATGTTGATACAGTTAAACCAGCCATAAAAGAAACTGCCAACCCTTTGAATAGTACATTACCACCAATAGCAAGAGGTACCATACCTAAAACAGAAGTAGTTGTACTAAGTAAAACCGGTCTAAATCTTGCTTTCACTGCATCTTTACACGCAATGTCTATATCAGATACTTTATTTTCGTTTTCAATATAGTCTACTAAAACAATAGCATTGTTAACTACAACACCTATAAGACTTACAATACCTAATATAGTATAAAAATCCAAAGATGCATCAAATAGATGAATACCTAAAGTAGCCCCAACTAAACAAAAAGGTATACTAGATACAACAATTAAAGTTGATTTAAACGATTTAAACTGTAGATATAATATAAGTAAAATAAGTATCATTCCAATTATACCACCAACAGCAAGACTTTCTAACGCATCAAACATAGTCAAAGCGTCACCTTCATATATAACATCTATTTCTTCAGATATATTCATATCATCTATTTGTGCTTTAAGCTGGTTTTGAATATTAATAGCACTATAGCCATCTTTAGGAATAGCTGTAATAACAACTGTGTTTTCGCCGTTATATTTATTTATTACTTCATAGGAATTTATTAGAGATAAGTTCGCAAGTTGGTTTATAGCGTATTTACCATTTGTTTGAGAAGATTTTACTTTTAAAGTGTTAAGCTCCTCCATAGTAGATATGTCTGTTTTAACAACTATAGGATACTCTAAAGTGTCCTCTCTGTGAGTTGTTGCAGTTCGACCCATTAAAGCAATATTTATTTCGTTTGCAACTTCACTTTTAGTTAACCCATTAGAATTTAAAACATCTTCTTTATATTCTAAATAATATGTATAGGCTTGATCTGAAGATGTAACTTCAACGTTTCTTGTGCCTTCGATATTTTCAAGCTTATTAGCTATGTCTTCGCCATAATAGTTTAAGTTTGTAATATTATCACCAGTTAAACGTATTTGAACAGCTTCACCATGAGGATTGCTAACCACATTCAGCTCCGTAACTACAATATTACCACCTATCTTTTCGTCTATTTCATTTTGTAATAACTCTACAAACTCTGATTTTGTCTTTTCTGAATTTGATAAGTCTATTCTTACGATTAAACTGCCTAAATCTACACTATCGGGTACAGGAGTGCTACTAAAATCATATTTTGGTACACTGCCACCTACAGAAGACAAATAAAATTCTACTTCTTCAGTTTCATCTAAAACCTCTTCTATGGAAGATATTATTTTTTCAGTTTTTCTAATATCTGTAGTTGTGTCAGCGTATACTTTTATATCTACAAGTGGTTTTTCACTTTTAGGCATAAAACTCATTGTTGTAGAAAGAAGTGTAAATACAGTAATACCTAAAGCTAAAAATGTAATGGCTAAAGTGAGCTTTTTATGATCAAAAGCTTTATCTAATATTAACATTACAACATTTCTAATTTTGCCTAAAAGTCCTTTTTCTTCTTTATCCTCTTGTGTTATTTTCATAAAATAAAAACACATTATAGGGGTAATTACTAAAGATACTATATAAGAAGATATAAGAGCAATAATAACTACTGTAGGTAAACTCATAGAAAATTTAAACATAGTACCCGGTAAAAAGTAAAATGCTGAAAACATTGTAACTGTAGTCAAAGTAGAGGTTAGAACTGGAAAAGCAACTGTCTTTGTTCCAATAATACAAGCTTCTTTACGTTCATATCCTTTGTTCAAATATACTTGTATATTATCACAAACTACAATAGCATTATCTACGAGCATACCAAGTGCTATTATAAGAGCTGCAAGTGAAACAAACTGTATTTCTATATTCATTATGGACATACCTAAAAAAGGTATACTTATTGATAAAGGTATAGCTACAGCTACAATTATAGCATTTTTAAAACTCATACCAATCATAACAACAATAATAACTATAGAAATACTTTGTAAAAGGCTTATTGTAAAGTTATTTACAGAGCTTTCTACGTCATCAGCTAAGTTAATCATAACATCAACATAAATATCTTTAGGCAAAGTTTCTTGAAATTCGGAAATTGCTTTTTGAACTTCATTTTCTACTTTTGTTATATTTATACTGTCTTCGTAGTATAAATCAAGTATAACAGATGGTTCACCACTGCTACTAAAAACTTTTGTATCTTCTTGTACGCCATAGTCTACAGTAGCTATGTCACTTAATTTTGTAATAAGACCGTTTTCATCTATATTTACTATTAAGTCACGTATTTCTTGAAGGTTTTCAAGATTACCGGAAGATTTTATTTGTAATTTATCATCTTCAAAATCAATAGTACCAAGTGGTATAAGACTATTTTGATAGCTTATTATACTTTGAAGTTCACTTAAAGTTAAGTTTATATTATTTAACTTATTATGGTCTACTATTACCTCTATTTGATTTGTGTAATTTCCTGCAACTTTAACAGTTTTAACACCCTCAATTTTTCTTAGTTCATTTTTCAGTTCATTAGTTCTTTGTTCTAATTCTTCATTTGAACGTTCTGTAGAATGTATAGCAAGAATAAGACCTGAAGTGCTATCAACATCTGTGCTATAGTAGACATCAGTTACTCCATCAGGTAATCCACTATCTTTCAAAGCTAAAACATCACTTCTTAAGCTCTCTATACTATCGTGCAAATCATCAACAGGTAAATCTAAATCAAATAAAACAGTAAAAGTAGCAAGGTTCTCACTACAAACAGTTTTTACTGTACTAAATCCTGTTGTTTTCATTATTACATCTTCAACTTCAGGTGTAACAAGATTTTCTATGTCTTCTGCCGAAGCTCCGGGATAGACAACAGATATTATTACAATAGGTGCTTCAACTATAGGATATTCTTGACGTGGTAATATAGTATAGGTATATATACCGAAAACAAATAGTACTATAGCTATAGCTAAAACAATAACACGGTTATTTAAAGCTTTAGCTGTCAAACCTTTTTCACTCATAATAAAACGACCTCCTACTCTACTCAAATGAAACTATATCGTTTTCTTTTATAGCATTAAACCCGTCAACAATAAGTCTTGAATTTGGAGAAAGACCTTCTATTTTAACTTTATCCATATATATTTCGCCTAAAGTTACTTCTTTTTTTGTTGCAATATTATCATCTGAAACTACATATACATAGTTTATACCATCTCTGTTGATTATTGCGTTTATTGGTACAAATATACCCGAAGTTACGCCTTTGTTAAAACCTACGTTAACTAAGCTACCAAGTGGAATATTACTATCTATAACTTCAACTTCAACAGAATAGGTTTTAGTTGTTTCCTCTGGATAACTAGCAATACTTGTTACAACCCCTTCATAACTTTCATCATTAAAAGTTATAGAAACTTTTTCATTTATTTCTATTGTATAAACATCATCAGCATTAACTCCAACCGTTACAATATTTATATTTGATTTTGCGACAACAACAGGTGTTCCTGCACCTGTAACTTCACCTTCATTTGAAACAACTTCAATTACTACACCATCGCTTGTTGCTTTTAATGTTGCGTCATCTAGTTGACTTTCATAGCCATCAACCCCAATTTGTGCCTGATTTACTTGTAAATCTGCAGAAGTTTTTGTGAGTTTAGCACTATTAATTTGATTTTCTATTGAAGCTATTTTTATTTTTTCAGCCTCTATATTATCTTCAGCATTTGTAATGGCTATTTTTTGTAAATTTATATAAGTTTCTTTATCTTTATATAAATTTTCTAATTCGTTTTTTGTATTATTATATTGTGTTTCAAGTTGATTAAAATCATTTTGACTTACTATGCCATTTTCAAGCAAAGATAAATTTTTATTATAAGTATCCTCTAAAAGATTAAACTCATTTTCTAATTGAGTAATATTTTTATCATATGTATTTTCTAAGGTTTCAAGATTAAGTTTTTCAGATTCCAGTAATGAATTAAGCTGATTTAAAACTATTTTTTCAGCATCTAAACTTTGATTTAAGCTATCTATACTTATAATAACTTGTTGTGATTCGTTTTCAGCTAGATTTTTTGTAGCTTCTGCATTATCTATACCATATTGTATTTGTTCTGAGTCAAGTACAGCTAATACATCTCCTGTTTTTATCACATCGCCCTTTTTAACATTAACATTTAATATTTGACCACCTTGTGTGAAAGAATATTTTTTAACTTCATTTGCTAAAAGATACCCTGTATATTTGGAAGTTTCTTGCACTTCACTTTCTTCTAATACTATTGTATTCACTTTTTTTGGTACAGCTTCAATTACTATATCTTCTTTTATACTACAACTACTTAAAGTCGCCATCATCAAAACTAAAATTAGAGCTTTTTTCATAATTTCCTCCCATATCTTCTAAATTAAATACATAATCGACATTTTTTAGTAATATCTTAAGGCAACCTCTAAAAACCCCATTATTTTTAATTTTCTATAAATTTTCAAAATTTCTGCGTCAGCTTCTCCTAGCGAGGGTGCTGATAAAGGATAGAAAAAAATATTTGGGAGTTTTTCA
>JBKECM010000043.1:0-12010 GCA_047974615.1 Lachnospirales bacterium | reverse complement strand
ATTTTTTTCTTTTTGACTTTATCAGCACCTTCTTTCCTCGTTGATTTTATGCTATCTCACTATTTTTGTGCCATTGTCATTAGTAATATTTTTTTCTTTTTTGACTTTTTCAGCACCCTCGGAAATATATGGATATGTGAAGTTTATTTACACAGTCAAAAATTATAAAATTTAGCCATTTTTAAAAATGAATTACTTTTTAAATTACTAAAAATTACTATGCAATATTATTTTCAAAATTTATTGTTATGTTAAAGATAATTTGATATAATGTAGGTAGTGCTATTAAATTGGTGCTAAGTATATTTTATGTGTGAGGTATATT
The DNA here is from genome assembly GCA_047974615.1 of Lachnospirales bacterium. Taxonomy (GTDB): domain Bacteria; phylum Bacillota; class Clostridia; order Lachnospirales; family CAMZNU01; genus JBKEBX01. The sequence continues at coordinate 11,685 of JBKECM010000043.1, read as the reverse complement.
ATGTTTATATCCTTTGAAGGAATAGATGGTTCAGGTAAGGGAACTCAAATAGACCTTTTAAAAAAATATTTTGAAAAGAAAAATATTATATTTGAATACTATAGGGAACCGGGTAGCACACAAGTAGGTGAGGCGTTACGTGAAGTTGTGCTAGGTAATAAAAACCTTGTTTCTGATTTTACAGAAGTTATGCTTTACGCTACTGCGAGGGCACAACTTGTAGAAGAAAAAATAATGCCTGCCTTAAAAAATGGCGTTCATATTATTTGTGATAGATATGTAGATTCTTCTGTTGCTTATCAAAGCGTTCGCAATGTGCCAAAAGAGGATATACTAACTGTAAATAATCTTGCCACAAGAGGTATTTTACCAGATTTGACTTTTCTTATTGATGTAGAAGCTTCTGTTGGTCTTTCTCGTGTTTTAAAACAAACAGATGGGGACAGAATAGAACAAGAAGGTAAAGTTTTTTTCGAAAATGTCGTTAATAACTATAGAACCCTTGCAAAAGAAAATCAAAGTAGAGTTATTACAATAAATGGCGAAAAAGATATTGAAGAAATTCATATTGAAATAATAAACCATATAGAAAATTTTTTATAAAGGAGTGATATTATGAAATTAGTTTTAGCAATAATTAATGATGATGATGCTATAAACGTTATGGAACTTTTACGTGAGGGTGGATTTCAAGTTACAAAGCTTGCTACAACAGGTGGGTTTTTACGTTCAGGAAATACTACTTTAATATGTGGTGTAGAGGACGATAAAGTTCCTACAGTTATTGACATTATCGAAACAAATAGCCGTTCAAGAAAGCAAATTACATCTACTCAAGCAGGTTCTTCTATGAGTATCGAAAGTTATATTCCTACTCCTATAGAAATACTTGTTGGTGGGGGTACTATATTTGTCCTTGACGTTGAACAATTTAAAAAAGTATAATACCTTAGGTTTTTAGGGGTTATAGAAAAGGGTGAATTATGGATCTTAAAGTTTCCGAGATTTTAGCTTCTAGGCTAAATGAAATAAAAAATACAAATAATATTAAAAAAGATCAAGAGGATTTTAAATTTACTTTATCAAAAATCGGTAAAGAAGGTTTATCTGAAAGACTTGAAGGTCTTATAAAAGAAATTGGAGATCAAGGTAAAAAGATTAACGAACATATGGACATTCGTGACCTTAAAAAATACCGTACTTTAATCGGTGAATTTATAAACGAAGTTGTTACAAATGGACATGAGTATAGTAGAGAAGATATGTTAGATAGACGTGGTAGACACGTAACATATAACATTATTAGAAAAGTTGATGACTCTTTAGATGAGTTGGCTGAAGAACTTATGAAAAAGGAAAAAGATAATATTTCCATTTTAGAAAAAACTGGTAACATAGAAGGTTTACTTCTCGATATTATGGTATAGTATCTTATACGTTAAATGAGCTTTGATAAAAAAATTTTAGGTAACGAAAACTTAATAAAAAATATGCAGACTCTAGCTGAAAATCAAACCTTTAGTCATTCCTATATAATCGAAGGAATACGTGGTTCTGGCAAGAGTCTGCTTAGCGATTTTTTCGCAAAGGCGATACTTTGTGAAGGCGAAAATAAACCTTGTGGCACTTGCTTATCTTGTATTAGCTTTGATACAGAAAACAACCCTGACTTTTTTAAGTTTAAAAGAGATAAGCAAAGTTTTGGTATTGATATTATACGTGATAATTTTTCGCAAGTTTTAAATATTAAGCCTTTTCGTTCAAAGTATAAAGTTGTTATTATTGAAGAAGCTGATACCTTAACAGTACAAGCACAAAATGCAATTTTAAAATCTATTGAGGAACCTCCTTCGTATATGGTATTTATACTTATAGCTGAAAGTAGTAAATTTTTGTTACCTACCATTGTATCAAGGTGCTCTTGTTTATGTACTGAGCCTTTAAGCTTAGATTTAATCAAAGATGAGATATACAAAAAAAACATAGATGATGATATAGATAAAGAGTATCTTTCTTTTTCTGTAGCAGCTTCAGAGGGAAGTCTTGGAAGATGTTTGTTTTTTTTACAAGACGAAGAGTTTAGACATACTCGTAAAAAAGTTTTAGATTTTTTACAAAATATAGGCAATATGCACATTGTAGATGTTATCAAAAAAGCTGATGAATTTGCAAAGGAAAAAATTGATTGTATTAAAATTTATGATATACTTATAATGTGGTTTAGAGATTTGGTAGTTTATAAAACAACTGGAAGTTTAAAAGGTTGTTATAATATAGATAAAATTGAAATTTTACATATTAAAGCTTTAGAATATACTTTAGAAAAGCTTTATAAAAATATAAATAACGTTAATACTTTTAAGGCTAATTATGAAAGTAACGGAAATTTGACAATGAACTTAGAAGTTTTGTTTATGAAACTTCGTGAAAAATAGATTATAGGTGGATTATGTTAAAAGAAATCGTTGGTGTAAGATTTAAAGAAATCGGTAGAATATATTATTTTGACCCGAGTGGTCTTAAAGTTGAACGTGGTGAAAACTTAATCGTAGAAACAGTAAGAGGTGTTGAGTTTGGACTTTGTGAGCTAGGTAACCGTATGCAAGAGGTGGAGGATAAATTTTTACCTCTTAAACCTGTTACACGTATTGCTACACCTGATGATATAAAGAAAAATGCAAAAAACAAAGAAGATGAAAAAAATGCTTTTGATATTTGTATAAAAAAGGTAGAAGAACATAAGTTAAGTATGCATTTAATTGATATTGAGTATACTTTTGATAGAAGTAAAGTTATCTTTTATTTTACGTCTGAAGGTCGTGTTGACTTTAGAGAGCTTGTAAAAGATTTAGCTGCTATTTTCCGTACACGTATAGAACTTCGTCAAATAGGTGTGCGTGATGAGGCAAAGATTTTAAACGGTTTAGGTATATGTGGTCGTACTTTATGTTGTGCTACTTTTTTAGGGGATTTTAGCCCTGTATCTATAAAAATGGCGAAAGACCAAAATTTATCTTTAAATACTACAAAGCTTTCCGGTGCTTGCGGTCGTCTTATGTGTTGTTTAAACTATGAAACGGAAACTTATGATGAATTAAACAAAAATCTACCTAAAGTTGGAGATATTATATCTACAAGTCAAGGTAAAGGTGAGGTAATATCTGTTTCTACTTTACGTCAAAAAGTACGTGCTGTTATTACAAAAAAAGAAAAGGGTGGAGAAGTTAAAGAGGCTATGGAATTTAGCGTTGAAGATATAAAAGTTATTAAAAGTAAACGTGTAGTTCAAAGCGATGACTATAACGAAGAAGACCTTAAAGATATTTTAGATTAATTATTATGACAGAAAAAGATTTATATATAAAAGCCAATTTACATGAAAATGAAACTTTAGAAGATTTACAACTTAATGGAATTCATCTTATACAAAATAAGAATATGTTTTGTTTTGGTGTAGATAGTGTACTTTTGTCAAAATGCTGTAAGGCAAAAAAAGATGATGTAGTCCTTGACCTTTGTACAGGTACAGGTGTTATTCCTTTACTTATATATGGTATGACAGGTTGTAAAAACTTTATAGGTGTGGAAATACAAGAAAAAAGCTTTGAGTTAGCTAAAAGAAATGCTATACTTAATGGTTTAGAAAAAAATATAAATTTTATAAATGATGATATAAAAACCTTTACTTTGAAAAAGGAAGTAAGTATCGTTACTTGTAATCCACCTTATATGTACAATACTGGATATAAAAATGCAAAAGATGAAATGACTATAGCACGTCACGAGGTTTTATGTTCTTTAGAAGACATTATATCCTGTGCAAATAGAAACTTAAAGTATGGTGGGAAGTTTTATATGGTGCATCGTGCTGAAAGGTTATGTGATATATTTTATCATATGCGTCTTAAAAAAATTGAACCTAAGGTTTTATACTTAGTTAAACCTACGAAGGACAAAGTGCCTAATCTTATTGTAGTTGAAGGTTTAAAGGGTGGTAAACCAAGTTTGCGTACTGAAGAAATTATAATAGATAGATAGTTTGGTGATAAAATGAAAGGTACTTTATACATTGTTGGTACACCTATAGGTAATCTTAAAGATTTTACCTTTAGAGGTGTGGAAATTTTAAATATGGTTGATTTTATAGCTTGTGAAGATACTAGACATTCTATTAAGTTACTTAACCATTTTGAAATATCCAAAAAGCTTATAAGCTATCACGAACACAATAAAATGGAAAAGGGCGAATACATATTAAAGCTTATTTTAGATGGACATAACATTGCTTTAGTAAGTGATGCAGGTATGCCTTGTATATCCGATCCCGGTTATGACCTTGTTAAGCTTATGTATGAAAAAAATATAAATGTTACTACTGTGCCTACTGGTACTGCTGTTATATCAGCACTTATTCTGTCTGGGTTTGATACTAGACGTTATGTTTTTGAAGGGTTTTTATCTAAAGTTAATAAGGAAAGAAAAAAGGTTTTAGAATCCTTTGAAAAAGAAACTAGAACTTTGGTTTTATATGAAAGTCCACATCATATTAAACAGACTCTTAAAGATTTAAGTAACTATATAGGTGATAGAAATGTAGCAGTTGTGCGTGAAATAACAAAGGTATATGAAGAAGTTTTAAAGGGCAGTTCCTTAGAACTTTTAGAACATTTTACAGAAAATCAACCTATAGGTGAAATGGTAGTTATAATCAAGGGTCGTGATAATCTTGAACTTATACAAGAGGAACAAGAAAAATTTTCTGAAATATCTATAGAAGAACACTATCAACAATATTTAGATATGGGTGTTGACTATAAAGAGGCTATAAAAAAAGTTGCTAAAGATCGCGGATTGAATAAACGTGAAGTTTATAGTATAATAAATAAATAATTTTTTGAAATAGAAAAGAGGAAATTATAATGGGAAAAGAAACGTTTTATATAACAACACCAATATATTATTATTCAGATACATTACACATAGGACATGCATATACAAGTATTGCAGCAGATGCAGTAGCTAGATATAAAAAACTACGTGGATATGATGTAAAGTTTTTAACAGGTGCAGATGAGCATGGTCAAAAAATCGAAAATGTAGCAAATTTAAGAGGTATGACTACTAAGGAGCATCTTGATGAAATAGATGTTTGGGTTAAGAATTTATGGAAAACTTTAAAAATTGAATATAACGGATTTATTCGTACAACAGATGATTACCATAAGAAAACTGTACAAAAAATATTTAAAACACTTTATGACAAAGGTGATATTTATAAGTCTGTATATGAAGGGCTTTACTGTGTACCTTGTGAGTCTTTTTATACAGAAAGTCAACTTGTAGACGGTAAGTGTCCTGACTGTGGTCGTGATGTTAACCCTCTAAAAGAAGAAAGTTATTTTTTTAAGCTATCAAAATATACTGATAGACTTATAAAACATATAGAGGAAAATCCAGAGTTTATACAACCAGTTAGTCGTCGTAATGAGATGATTAACAATTTCTTAAAGCCGGGTTTAACTGACCTTTGTGTTTCAAGAACTTCTTTTAAATGGGGTATACCTGTAGATTTTGACGAAGGGCATGTAGTTTATGTATGGATTGATGCTCTATCTAACTATATTACTGCTTTAGGTTATTTACAAGAAAATGATGAAGAATTTAAAAAATATTGGCCTGCAGATATGCATATTGTAGGCAAAGATATTTTACGTTTTCATACTATAATATGGCCGGCACTTTTAATGGCTCAAGATTTGCCATTACCTAAACAAGTATTTGCACATGGATTTTTTACTATTGACGGCAGAAAAATTTCAAAATCTTTTGGTAATGTTATTGACCCTTCTTTACTTGTGGAAAGATATGGTATTGACGCTATAAGATATTTTATTTTACGTGAATTTACTTTTGGCTCTGACGGCGATTTTAGAAATGAATCTTTAATTAAAAGAATAAATGCTGACCTTGCAAATGACTTAGGTAACCTTTTATCTCGTACTGTAGGTATGATAGAAAAATATTTTGGTGGTGAAGTTACAGAAATCCAAAAGGAAACTGCCTTTGATAAAGAACAAATCGAGCTTATTAATAATACAGTTAAAGAAGTTGAAGAAGCTTTTGATAACTTAAAATTTAGTAACGCTTTAATTTCTATATGGAATTTGATTTCTAATACAAATAGATATGCTGATAAAACTGAGCCTTGGGTTTTAGTAAAAGATGAAAGTAGACGTGATGAGCTTGCTCGTGTTATGTATGTTATGAGTGAAACTTTACGTGTTGTTTCAGTTTTAATTGCTCCTGTTTTAGTTGATAGTCCTTTAAAAATACAAGAACAACTTAACATACCGAAAGACCTTTGTACTTGGGAAAAAATACAAGAATTTGGTGCTTTAAACAAAAACATAAAAGTTAATAAAGGTGAAATAATCTTCCCTCGTTTAGATGTGGAAAAGGAACTCGAAGAAACTTTAAAAATAATCGCTGAAAGTCAAGGCAAATCCTTAGTTAACTCTATAAAGCAAGAACCTAAAGAAGAAAAGACTGTTGCATTAATCGGTATAGAGGACTTCACTAAACTTCAAATACAAGTTGGTGAAATCATTAAGGCTGAAAAAGTTCCAAAGGCTGATAAACTTTTAGTTACACAAGTTAAGTTCGGTGATGAAGTTAAACAAATTTTATCTGGTATAGCTATGCATTATACACCAGAAGATTTAGTAGGTAAAAAAGCATTATACTGTACAAATCTTAAACCTGTAAAAATTAGAGGTTTAGAAAGTAACGGTATGATATTATGTGCTAAAGACGGTGAAAATCTTGTTATATGTACAGTTGAACCAGAAAAGGCACATTTAATCGGAAGTGGGGCGTATGTTGGATAATGATTTTTGAAAGTCACGCACATTATCAAGATAAACAATTTAATGAAGATAGAACCGAAGTTTTACAAAAAGCATTTGATAACAATGTAGGTATTATCGTTGACATAACATCTTATGAAAATGAGTTTGAAGATGTTTTAGAACTTGCTAAAAATAACGAAAAGATATATTGTACTTTAGGTGTTCACCCTCATGAAGTGAAAAATATGACAGAAGATACTTTAAAAAAAATAGAGGAATATTCTAAATTTTCAAAGGTTGTGGCTATAGGTGAAATAGGCTTAGATTATTTTTATGACTACTCACCACGTGAAGACCAAAAAAAATGGTTTATTGAGCAAATAAATTTAGCTAAAAAACTTGATTTACCTATAGTTGTACATTCAAGAGATGCTTGTATGGACACTTTAAATATTTTAAAAGAGTATGGTCATGGTCGAGGTGTTGTGCATTGCTTTTCTGGTAGTTTAGAAACGGCTAAAGAATATATTAAACTTGGCTATAAAATAGGTGTTGGTGGTGTTTTAACATTTAAAAATACTAAACTACCTGAAATCGTTAAAATAATCGGTATAGAAAATATTGTTATAGAAACAGATGCACCCTATCTTACACCTGTTCCTTATAGAGGGCAAAGAAATGAAAGTTCATACCTTACTATCGTTGTAGATAAACTTTCAGAAATATTTGATTTAAGTAAAGATGAAATAGAAAAAGTCACTTTTGATAATGCTTTAAATATGTATGAAATTAAATTAAAATAAGGAAGTTTTTTATGAAAAAATTAAAGTTTGGAATTTTAAGTGTATCTATTGTTCTTACTATGTCAATTACCTCATGTTCAACAAGTAATAATGTTTCAGAAAATACAGAAAGTACTACTGAAGCAGAAACTGTTGAAAAAGAGGAAGAACCAATAGAAGAGGAAGTAGTAGATAATACGGTTACAGAAGAATTAAGTGAGATTGAAACTATTGTAGATGAAGTAGAAGTTGTTACAAAAACTTATGTAGGTTCTGTAGATGAATATCCTATACATATGACATTGAACTATACAGGAGATACTTTAGAGGGTGCATACTATTATGATAGCTATGGTATAGATATACCTCTAACAGGAACAGTAAATAATCAATTTATAGAGATAACTACTCTTGATGATACAGAAATTTTTTCCGGTGTAGAAGATGAGGGTTCAATATCTGGCATATGGAAAGGGAATGGCAATTCCTTAGATTTCTACCTAGTAGATGAAACACAAAAGGGATTGATGAGTGAATTATTTTTCAAAGACTTAGAAGGGTTAGATTTTCATTTTTCATCAGGAGCAGGTGCTTGGGGTACCTACTTAGAATTAGGCGAAGGTGGTACATTTTTTGGCGAGTATCATGATAGTGATATGGGCGATATAGGTGAAGGATATCCAAATGGGACACAATATTACTGTGAGTTTGACGGAAAATTTGTACTAGAAGAAAAGATAGACGACTACACCTATTTATTAACCTTAGAAGAATTAAACTATGAAATTCCTGAAAATGAAATAATTGAGGGCGTATATCGGGTGTATACAGATCCTTATGGAGTAGAAGGTGATGATAAATTTATACTTTGCTTACCAGGAAAACCACTTAGTGAATTAAGTGAGACTGTGGTATCTTGGGGTGGTTTTTGGATTTATGGCGATGAAACTCAAATACAAGAAAGTTATGATTGTTATATTTTATATGGTACAACAACAGAACAAGCATTTTATAATTACGGAGATTTAAATTAGAAAAAATGATATCATTGCAAAATGTAATGATATCATTTTTTAAGTTTGGCAACATTGCAAAAGTAAAAATCAAATTTTCATCTTTTGACAAAGGCATAAAATGGCATTTAAACAGTTTTTAGAGAGTGCTGATAAAGTATAGAAAAAATTAATTTAGGAGTTTTTCAATAAGATAATATCAATCGTACAGTTTTGCCCTCACTAAGCGTAAGCTAAGGTGATGGCTAATCTGACGAAAGTTACGGCTTTCGCCGTAACTGAGGGAAGGTAATTTGACTTTTTCAGCACCCTCCAGCTTTTATCAAAATCCACAAAGCCGTTGTTTTGTAAAAAACCCAAGGAACAAGGGCGACGAAGTTGTTTTAACGTAGTGAAAATTTCGAGATAAAAATGGATTTTTATATATTTTGCAATGAAGCCGTTTCCCTTTATTATAATATTTGAACTCCAGCCTCTTTACATACTTTTTTAGTTTCTTCGTCCCATAAAGATACTTGAACTTCACCTATATGTGCTTTACCCAAAATGAGCATACATAAACGGCTTTGTCCGATACCACCACCTATAGATAAAGGATATGTATCATTTAAAATCATTTTATGATATTCAAAACGTCTACGGTCATCATTGTTTGAAATTGTAAGTTGACTATCTAAAGATTTTGCATCAACACGAATACCCATTGAAGATATTTCAATAGACTGTTCTAAAACTTCATTCCAAAATAAAAGGTCACCGTTTAAAGTCCAATCATCATAGTCAGGTGCTCTACCATCGTGAGATTCACCGTTACTTAACTTACCACCTATTTGAGTTAAGAAAACAGTTTTATGTTTTTTAGCAATAGCATGTTCTCTCTCCTTTGGTGTAAGGTCAGGATACATATCTAAAAGCTCTTGAGTAGAAATAAAAACTACTTCATGAGAAAGTTTAACATCAATAACAGGATAATGTAGCTTAACTTGTTCAAGTGTATGTACTATACAGTTTACTATACTTCTTACAGTAGCTTCTAAAGTTTCATTTGTACGAGTTTCACGAGTAATAACCTTTTCCCAGTCCCATTGGTCTACATATACTGAATGTAAGTTGTCTATGACATCGTCACGTCTTATTGCGTTCATATCAGTATAGATGCCTTTACCCGGTAAAAACTCATAGTCATAAAGAGCCATTCTTTTCCATTTAGCAAGGGATTGAACAACTTGAGCATTAGAATTTGTAGCTGGTATATCAAAGGAAACAGGTCTTTCAACACCGTTTAGGTCATCATTTAAGCCACTATCTTCAAGTACGAATAAAGGAGCAGTTGCACGAACTACATTAAGCTCACGACGAAATTCAACTTGAAAAGTATGTTTTAAAATATCAATAGCTTTTTGTGTTTGGTATAAAGTCAAAGATGACTTGTAGCCATCAGGAATATATGTTTTACTCATAGTCACACCTCTTTCAATTTTTAGTAGTATACACCTTTTTAAAATAAAAGTCAAAAAAAATCTATACTTTTTCAGCAGATAAAACTCCTTCAAGTTTAGTAATATTATCTATTATATCGTCAATATGAGAACAATCCTTGCCAGAAATTACAATAGCAAGTTCAAGTATACCCGGCTCATAGTCCTCACCTTTTAAAACACCGACAATATCTACTGCCTCAGCGTCAAGTTTTTCTATATGTAAATCTAAAATTTTTATTTCATATTTAGCAAGTAAAAAGTTAATTGCACCTAAGACTTTCCGTTTATCTATAAGCTTAACGTGTACTTCAAAAACCTTTCGTTTTCTTGCTATAAAGTTTTCAATACGGGCAAAAAGTAACAACACACCCCATAGAGAAACAGAAACAATTATAGATAACGCATAGTACCCAAATCCTATGGCTAAACCTATAATTGCAACAGCCCATATTGTTGCAGCCGTAGTTAAGCCTTTTATATTCGTTCCATATTTTATTATGGTTCCAGCACCTAAAAAACCTATACCACTTATAACTTGTGCTCCTAAACGATTAGGGTCAAGTACTTGGTCATAATAAGCTAAGTAGTAATCATGCATTTCCATTGACATAAAAGAAACTGTCATAGCTCCCATACATACCAAAATATGTGTTCTAAGTCCAGCTGGTCGCCTTTTATTACCTCGCTCAACACCTATAAGACCACCACAAAAAATAACCAGGGAAATAGCTATACCTATCTCTTTAAAATATTCTAAAGACAAAATTTCTATAAAATTCACCACCTAAAAATAATATTAACTAATTATGAAGGTGCTGATAAAGTCAAAAAGAAAAAAATTATAGTAGTAGGAACGTAAACAAAAATAGTGAGATGGCATAAAATTAGCGAAGAATGAGCGTACTTTTTATGCCACTTGCATATTTTTATGTAATAAAAATATATGTCGAGCGCTAATTTTTGTGTTATATAATTCTTTTCTAACCTTTTTCAGTACCTTCACTAATTATACCATATACATATGTGTTTGTACAAACAATTACTTTAAGTGACTACAGAAAATAAAAAACCCTTTAAAGATTTATATAGTTGAAATTATTTAAAATTTACTATATAATTAAACTATAAAAACCGAGGGTGCTGATAAAGGTTAGAAAAAAATATTTGGGAGTTTTTCAATAAGATAATTTCAATTTTTTCCTTACTCACTTAACGCAAAATCGTTGTTTTGCTTGTTCGTAAGGTCGCACTGCCTGGCAGATGCTTAAAATATTTTCATGTTCTAATTGAAAATTCTCCTATTACACAAAAATTAGCGTTCGTATTGTATAAAATTTACGCTAATTCCTCGCTGATTTTATTACAACTCTCTATTTTTTTTTACGATAACACTAGTATTATTTTTTTATTTTTGACTTTATCAGCACCTTCTTTCCTCACTGATTTTATGCTATCTCACTTTTTTTGTGCCATTAGCATTAGTAATATTTTTTTCTTCTTTGACTTTTTCAGCACCCTCCTTTTTTGGTTAAGCGCCTTTTAAAAATACACTATAAGAAAA
>JBKECM010000177.1:0-13766 GCA_047974615.1 Lachnospirales bacterium | reverse complement strand
AAGAAAAAAATATTACTAATGACAATGGCACAAAAATAGTGAGATAGCATAAAATCAGCGAGGAAAGAGTGCTAATTTTATGCGACATGCAAGATGATTTGCAAAGCAAATCATCAAGTCGAGCGTAATTTTTGTGTAGTAATATTTTTTTCTATCCTTTATCAGCACCCTCCTTGAAACCTGACTTTATTGTTTCAGCTATTTTATAGTCAATATAAAAAAGATAGTAGAAAACCAAAATGTCCTCTACTATCTTTATGTAATTTTAACTTTCAGCTTTCGCTTTTAAAACAGCTTCTCTTAAAGCCTTAGTAAACTGGTCTGAACATGAGGTATCACGTATACCACAAGTTAAACCCTCAAGCTTATACTCAATATCATCAACAGTTAATCCATCAACAAGTCTTGATATAGCTTTTAAGTTACCGTTACAGCCACCAACAAACTCTACATTTGTAACTACATCACCATTTAATTCAAAGTTAATAACCTTTGCACACACATTATTTGTATCATATGAATATCTCATCTAAACGAACTCCTTAATAAAAAACCAAACAGTTTCTTCTATATAATATATAGATTTTCAAACTACATATTATTTAGGATAAACCATATTTTCTTCAGTTATATTTCTTAAAACTTCAAGATAAGCCTTAGCTTCTTTTTTAGCATCTTCTAAATTATGATCTCTATAGTTGCCACATTCAATAGAAGTAGTAGCTGGTACAGCACCTTCAAAGTTTTCAATATGTTCAAAAAGCTTAATTAAGATTTCAATTATATCTTTAGGTTCACATAAACCTTTAAGTATAAGATACATTCCTGTACGACAACCCATAGGTCCAACATATAAAACTTGGTCAGAAAAACTACCAGCTTTAGTTCTTAAATATACAGCCATCAAATGCTCAATAGTATGTATACCACCATTACTTAAAACATCTTCACAGTTAGGCACTTTCATTCGTAAATCAAAAGTCGTAACCTTTTCAGCTCCAACTTCGTCTATTCTTGAAACATAAACCCCTTGTAACAATCTGTCATGATCAACTTCAAAACTTGATACTTTCATAAGTCCTCCACATTTTTATTTTATTAATGAATTTCATTATTTATAGTATAGCATAAATCTAATTTATTTCAACAAAAAATTATTAAACATAAATTATAATATGAGAAATTATTTTATACATATTTATGTTATTAGATTATCAATCAATGGCTGTAAATTGACACTTACAAGCTATTATGTTAATATATAGTTATCAAATTTTTTGTAAAGAAGGTTTTTCAATGAATATCAAAAACAAAATATCCTTAAAAAATATATCTTTACAGTATAATGAACTTTTGGTTTTAGATAATATTAATTTTAGTCTACCATGGGAGAAAATAACCTGTATACTAGGGCCATCTGGTTGTGGCAAAACAAGTTTATTAAATATTATAGCAGGACTTAACAGAAGTTATACCGGAGAAATGACCTCATTAAATGAACCAATTTCCTATATTTTTCAAGAAGATAGGCTTTTAGAATGGGAAACTGTTTATAGTAATATATCATTAGTAAAAGATGTAGAGGATAGAGAAAAAATTTGTACTATTTTAAAAACTTTAGACTTATATGAGTTTAAGGACAAATACCCAAAAGAATTAAGTGGTGGTATGCGTCAACGCGTCTCTCTAGGCAGAGGTTTTTATTATACTTCAAATTTATTACTTTTAGATGAACCTCTAAAGTCCCTTGACTATGATTTAAAACTTAACTTAATAAACTATATTATAGAAAATTTTAATAATACACATTGCACCATGCTCTATGTTACCCATGATATTGAGGAAGCTTTGACTCTTGGTGATAAAATTATAATCTTATCTAAAAGACCAACAACTATATTAAAAGAATTTGAAATAAATATCCCAAAAGATACTCGAGATATTTATACTGAAGAACTTATTTCAATTAGGAAAAAAATAATTAACTTAATCACTTAAACAAAAAAGGAGCTTTTATGAAAAAATTAATTATTGCAACATTTATATCAACTTTAGCACTTGTAAGTTGTTCAACAACAGAAAGTGTAGAAACACCAGTAGTAGCTACGCCAACTGAAACGGCTGAAACACCAACTGAAGATATAGCAGAAGAACCAGTAGAGGAAGTTGTGGAAGAAGTTACAACACCTACAGACGTTAAAGTTATTATGCCAACAGGTACACCGGCTTTAAGTTTTGTACAGTTCATTACAGAAAATCCAACTATCGATGAAAATGTAAACATAACTTATGAAACTTTAGAAGCAACAGATGTTTTAACTACTACTTTAATTAATAATGAAGCAGATATAGCAATAGTACCAACGAACCTTGCCGCGAACTTAAACAGCAAAGGTCTTGACTACAAACTAGTAGGTTCAAGTGTATGGGGTAATTTTTCTTTAATATCACCTACGGAAGATATTACAAGTTTAGAAGATTTAAAAGGTAAACAAATAACTACTTTTGGTCAAAACCTTACACCAGATGCCGTTTTAAAATATATCTTATCTGGTAATGGTATTGACTATGAAAATGATTTAGTTTTAGAATATTTGGGAGGTGCCCCAGAAGTAGCTACGAGCTATATAAGTGGTACAAGTTCTTTAGCTTTAGGTGCCGAACCTGTTTTGACAAATATGTTAACAAAAAGAGAAGGTTCAAAAGTAGTAGTGAACTTACAGGAAGAATGGGAAAAACTAACAGGTTTTGAAAGTTATCCACAAGCTTCATTAATTATAAGTAACGAACTTATTGAAAGTAACCCTGAATTCGTAGAAAGTTTTATACAATCTTATGATGAAAGTGTAGACTGGATAAACGCAAATCCCAAAGACGCAGGTGACTATTATGAAGCACTAAACTTAGGCTTGACTTCAGCTATATTAGAAAAAGCTATACCAAATGCATCATTAGACTTTGTATCAGTAGACACTGCAAAAGATTCAATAGATACATACCTTAATATACTATATGATTTTAATCCAAAACTTGTAGGTGATGTAGAAATAAATGAAAGCTTATATTACACAAAATAATAAAATTCAAATAGTAAGCATATGTTTCATCTTGTTAGTATGGCAAGTCTTAGCCGTACTAGCAAGCAATGAGATAAAATTGCCAACCCCAATTAGTACCATTTCTTCTTTATTTGAAATAGTAACTTCAAATAACTTTTTTATAAATATCGCAGGTACTTTAAAAAGAGTTTTAATAAGTTTTATTATTTCTTTTATTTTAGGAACTTCTTTAGGTATTTTGGCAGGCTTTTATGAAAGATTTTTTTATTTTTTAAAACCTATAGTTATAATATTAAAATCAACTCCAACTATAGCAGTTATTTTATTATCACTTATTTGGTTGGGTCGTGAAATATCTCCCATATTAGTTGGCTTTTTGATTGTGTTTCCTTTGATATATAGTACAGTAGTTACAAGTATATCGAATATTGATAAAACCCTTATTGAAATGGTAACAGTTTATAACTTTAGTACTATTAAAAGATTTAAACACTTATATTTACCCTCCATATGGTCAAACCTATCTTCTATAGCAGTATCAACTGTAGGCTTAAGTATAAAGGTGTGTATAGCAGCAGAAGTTTTAAGCCAACCAAAATATGGTATTGGCTCAGGCTTTCAATTAGAAAAAGTGGCTCTAAATACAGGTGGACTTATAGCTTGGAGTATTATAGCAGTCCTTTTAGCCGAATTATTTGAACATATTTTATCTTATTTTTTTAAAAAAATAACCTAATTTCAAAATTAAAAAATTTACTTATTAAAAAACCACTCAAAAGGGTGGTTTTTTATATTAACCGAAATTTATGTGGCAACGTTGCCCATTTAAAATATAACCCATTTAATGTTGACAAACTTGCTATTTAAATATATAATGTAGTTAAAATTACATATTTAAATGATGGTATTTAATTTTTAAATTCATAAACTCTATATAGAAAGTAGGTGCAATCTATGTTCTTTAAATATAACTGATGTAAATATGATACTGTTTCAAAGTACAAGTATTGTACATTATTTTCAACAAAAAACAAATTAAACATTTAAAAAAGGAGAACTAATATGGAATTTTATAACAAAGCAAAAGAATTTGCATTAAAAAATGTTTCACCTATCGCAAGAGAACTTGACAGAGAAGGTGTATTCCCTCATGACATATTCAAAAAGTTAGGCGAAGAAAACTATTTCACACTTGTTATTCCAAAAGAATATGGAGGACAAGGTAAAAACATTTTAGAACATACAGAAATTTGTATGGCACTTGCAGAAAGTTCATCAACTGTAGGTTTATGCTATATGATGCATAATGTTGCTTTAAATGTTATTAACACTTATGGTAGTGATGAATTAAAAAAAGAAGTATTTTCTAAAGTTGTTAATGAGAAAAAACACTTAACTTTAGCTTATAGTGAATTTGGATCAGGAACACATTTCTATTTACCAGATACAACTGTTACGAAAAAAGATGAAAATTATATACTTAATGGTACTAAAAGTATGGTAACTTCAGCAAATACAGCTGCATACTACTTAGTATTATCAAAATCAACAAATGGTGATGGCATTACAAATTGGGCAGTTCCAGCAGAATCAAAAAATCTTAATTTCCTTCATGAGCATTGGGACGGTCTTGGTATGAGAGCCAACGTATCTGCACCTATGGAAATGAAAGACCTAGAAATATCACCAAAATATATGATAGGTAAAGATGGAGGTGCTATGGAACACGTTTTAACAGCAGTTGCACCATTGTTCATTGCAGGTTTAGCTGGTGTATATAGTGGCCTTTCTATGAATGTTAGCGACTTTGCGATTAAATATTCCCAAGAAAGAAAATACCCAACAAGCCAAAAATTATCAGAAATTGAAACAGTGCAAATTCATCTCGCAAATATATATTCAAAAGCTACAGCAGCAAAAATGATTACTTTAGATGCAGCACGTAGTGGTGCAAATGGTGATGCTGACGCTCTTGCAAAAATTTTAGGTGCAAGAATTATAGCAAGTGAAACGGCTATTGAAGTGTCAAACTTAGGAATGAGAGTAGGTGGAGGAAAAGCCTACAACAAAAAACTACTTGTAGATATATTACTTAGAGATGCTTATGCCGGACAAATTATGGCACCAAGTGTTGACGTTTTAAAAATTTGGTTAGGCAAAGCTTTAACAGACCAACAAATACCATAAAAAGGAGAACCTTATGAACACAATAAAAGTAGGTGCAGTAATTTACGATCCAAAAGTTACCGTTATATGGGATATAATTTCAAAATTTTTTAGTAGTGAAGGTTGTCCTATAGAATGTGTATTTTATGAAGATTATGAAAAACAAGTTGATGGTCTTATGAATAAAGAAATTGATATTGCATGGAATTCCCCATTAGCATGGCTTGACACATACCTTAGAACAAAAGGAACTTGTCAAATAGCTTCAATGCGTGACACCGACAGAGATCGTCATAGCTGTTTTTTAGTTAAAAAAAGTAGCAACATAACAAGCATATCAGATTTAAAAGGTAAAACTATAGGATTTGGTGCTTACGACTCACCTCAAGCAAGGTTAATTCCAATAAATCATTTGAATAATAAAGGACTTGCTTTTGAAAAAGACTATGTAGAAAAAAGATTTGATATAGGCGTTGGCTTACATGGAGATCACGTAGGTGGTGAATTAGATGCACTCGTAGCTTTACAAAATAATGATGTTGACGCTAGTATATGTCTGGACCTTAACTTTGAAGCATGGACATCAAATGGAACTTTAGATCCAAAGGAAATTATTTGCATAGAAGTAACACCAAATTTTGATCACTGCGTTTTCTGTGCCTTGTCAGATTTTTCTACAGAAAAACTAGAAGAATGGGATAAAGTCCTAAACAGAATGGATTATAGTAATAAAGACCATAAAGAAATGATGGATATGGAAGGCTTAAAAAAATGGGTAAGTGGTCGAATTGAAGGCTTTGAGCAAATTCAAGAAGCTAATAAACTGTTAGGTTTTTTTAAATATGACTAAGGATTTTGGGCTATTTCCTGTATCTTTAATCGGAAGCTTACCCCGAAGTAAAGATATTTTGTACGCACAAAGACAGTTAAGAAAAGGAAACATTACAAAAAAAGAATTTGATGATTTAGTAAATAAAGAAACAAAAACAGTAGTTGACTTTCAGGAATCCTTAGGCGTTGATATAATTACAAGTGGAGAGTTAGGACGGGATAATTATTGTTCCTTTGTTTGTGACAAGCTAGGTGGCGTAGCCTTAATGAGTATGCTTGAACTTCTTGACTATGTAAGTGACAAAAAAGCTTTTGAACAAATGCTTGATATTTTAGATGTACCTGCATCAAGTATAAAAAATGCTATATGTATAGACAAGCTTAAGTATAATGGTGACATTGCCGTAAGTGAACTTAAATTATTAAAATCTTTAACAAACAAAAAAGTAAAAATAACATTACCCGGACCATATTTACTCACTCGTTCTATGTGGCTACCTGAACTTTCTAAAAAAGCTTATGCTTCAAAAGAAGAATTAGGTAAAGATGTTGTACAAATATTGATTCAAGAGGTTAAAAACTTGCAAGCTATTGGAGTTGATGTTATTCAGTTCGATGAGCCAGTTTTAACTGAGGTAGTTTTTACAGAAGGTAAACCACGCTCTTTTATGTGTGCAGCTTTATCTGAGAAAAAAGATCCAAAGGAAGAATTGGAATTTGCAAAGTCTTTACTTAAACCAGTAATAGACGCCATCGACAATACTAAGTCAATATCTTCACTACATGTTTGCCGAGGTAATTGGAGTAAAAACGAAAAAACATTATTAAGTGGTTCATATACACCACTTTTAGCTTTATTTAAATATGTAAATCCAAATCAATTTACATTAGAGTTTTCAACACCTCGTGCTGGTGATTTAAACTCATATTTAAAAGAAGAAGATTTTCAAAAAAATACAATTTTAGGCTTAGGCGTAATTAATCCAAGAATTGATGAAATTGAAGATGTGAAAAGTATAGTTTCACGTGCCATTCAAGTTTTAGATGTATTAGATAAGGAAAATTTATGGCTTAACCCTGATTGTGGCTTTGCCTCATTTTCAAGTCGTCCTGTAAACTCCTATGATATTATAGCAGATAAAATAAAAATTATGAAGGAGGCTTCAAAAATACTTAATGACAGATATAAATAAAAAACCTAAAGAGTCATTATTGTATGAAATTGATTATCGTGCAAGTGATAACCTTACAAGTGCAAAAATTTATGCAAATCGAAGTAGTATTGAAGTATTTAAAACTATAAGTTTTGATAACGAATACGAGAAAAATACAAGCATCGACCTATTTTTTTCATCAATTATTAGTGATATCATTTTTTCAATAAACAATTATTTAAACAACAAAAATATTGAATATGATGACATTGAGTTAAAAACAAAAGCTTATATTACCAATCCCTTATTTTTGGCAAACGTAAAAGGTCAAAACACTATTTCAAGTATAAGTCGAATAAATATAAAAATATATATCTATACTGAAACTACAGAAGACGTTATATTAAGTGGCATTTACACATCAACTTTATATAATACCTTAAAAAATAGTATAGCTTTTACATTTGAAATTATAAAAATATTATAATTGTCATCATTGCAAAATGTCAAGGTTTGTGAAACAAATCCAAGACGTCCCAAAATGCGACAGTTTCTAGGTATGGCTATAAGATGAAGTTTTATCCAATGAGGTCGACAAATGATGTATTTTTAGGCGGTGCCAATTATTTTTCACAAAAAAAGATTATATGATATTCTCATATAATCTTTTTTATATCTTATTCTTGAATATAAGCTAAGATAGATACGTGTCTAGCACGTTTAACAGCTGTAGTCATCTTTCTTTGGTGTTTAGCACAAGTGCCAGTAACACGACGAGGTAAAATTTTACCTCTTTCAGATACGAATTTTTTAAGTTTAGCTACATCTTTATAGTCAATAGTAGTCGCTTTTTCAGCACAAAATTGGCATACACGTTTTTTTCTACGACCACGTTTTTTAAAATTATTGTTGTTGTTCATAATAATCAATCTCCTTTACTAAAATGGTAAATCATCGTCAACTGGTTGTGAAACATTAAAATCATCTGGTACATTGTTAGTAGGTTTACTAGTCTTTTGTGGTTCATAAGAATCATAGCTTTCGTCTGACTTTTTACTTTCAGCAAAAAAGTGTTCTTCAACTACAACATCTGTAGTATAAACTTTTTTACCATCTTTATCGTCATACGAGCCAGTTCTGATATTACCAACAACAGACATCAACATACCTTTTTTAAGATATTTTTCAACAAATTCTCCAGTTTTTCCAAAGGCAACGCAGTTAATAAAATCTGCATCTGGTTCGCCTTCGCGTTTAAATCTTCTGTTTACAGCTAAGCTATATCTTGCAATAGCCATAGGAGTAGCACTTTGTGAATATCTAACTTCTGGGTCACGTGTTAAACGCCCCATAAGAATAACTTTATTCATAGTGAAACCTCCTTAAATTAAGCCTCTACTCTAAAAATTAAGAAACGTAATAAATTTTCAGAAATTCTTAAACGAGATTCAATTTCTGCTGGTGCAGTAGCTGGTGCATTAAATTTAATGAAGTTGTAGATACCTTCGTGTTGCTTTTGAATTTCATAAGCAAGTCTACGTTTGCCCCACATATCTTCAGAAACGATTTCTCCACCAAATCTTGCGATTAATTGATTAACTTTTTCAAATTCAGCTTTAGTAGCTTCCTCGTCTAAATTAGCTTTAACAACTAGTGCTAATTCGTACTTATTCATAATTATACCTCCTTATGGTCTTTGGCACTTACCTTATTGTAAGAGCAAGGGGTTTTTTATTTTTAAAAACCATTTACTATTATATCATACATCAAACTATAATACAAGCCTTTTATCTGTTTTTTAATAATTATGAAACTATTTTTTTAACTAAGAGCTTTTTAACAACACAATAAAACAAAATATCGTATATAACAAAACCTAAATACATAATCAAAACTATTTTCATAAGATAATCTCTAGTAGGTATATTATAGAAGAAAAAGAAATTATAAAATAAACCTATACTTCCTCCTAAAATAAGTGGAGTAAAGAATAATATAGCCATATGACTATTTAAATATCTTTTACATTCATTACTATTTATTCCTATTTTTGTATAAAGAGAAATTTGTTCCTTTTCATACTCTGTATCATTTACTAGTTTGTAGTACATAACGACACTAGAAGATATTAAAAATAAAATACTTATAAAAGTCATAGTAAAAGTGAACATACCCATAACAGTATTTGTCATCTCAATGCTTCTACTTTTACTTATAGGAGTATAGTTTTTTCCTTCTATTTTTGTTTCATCACCATTTACATTTTTAAAGGTAAGCAAATCATTATATATTTCTATTTCATCACCACTTGTAATATTAAAAAGCTTGATATTGCCTTCTTCCTTTGATAAAATACTGTTGTATACTTCATCGTCTATAATATTACCTAAAACAGAGGAATATTCAACCTCACCATAGCTATTAATAAAAGGAAAAAACATAGTACTTGTATTTTCTTTATTATATGTGATACAGTCTACATTTTCATCTTCTAATATAGTATAAAAATCTTCACGACTAGGACGTAATCTACGTATTTTTTGAGCCCTTATTTCCCCACTTCCGTAATAATCAGGCACTAAAAACGTATCAAAATCTATAACTTCATTTCCAAAATTTTCATTCATATTACTTACATATAAAAGTTCATCTTTAGCTAAATCTATATCAGTACCAAAAGCTAAGTTAAAGTTACTTTCAGATATTATCATTGTAGTTATACCGTAATTATATAGCCACTCTGAGTTTTCTCTATATATTTCTGTTGTGAGATAAGGATAGGTTACATACTCTCTTATTTCTCCATTATTGTTACTTACAATAGTTTTTATATCTTCTTTAGTTATATTATTTATATCACCACAACTTTCAACCATAAAGTCATAGGCTAAAACATTATTCATAATATCTAAAGTTCCGTACTTAAAAGATAACTGCACACCCATAAAAAGTACAGACATACCCATTAGTAAAGTAACCATATATAAAGTGGTTTTATAAGTTACAAAAGAATACTTTAAATTTGAAAGTATCAAAATATTATTATTATAAAAATTTTTATTTTTTGATATAATGGCAACTAAAAAATCTAATCCGGAAGCAAGCAAAAAATATAAAGATATAAACTGTAAAGTAACATTAAATAATATTACTTTTGTCATATTATCACTTAAACTATCAACCAAATCGCTGTCAGTAAAAATCAGGTATAACATTATAGTAGATACTAAAAAAAGAAAAATACCAAAAAACCCAGAAAGTTTTTTAGGAGATTTCATACCCTTTGTTTTGTCAGACTTTGTTATTTGCGTAATATTTGTACCTTTCAAAAAAATAACGGAAAAAATCACATTTGATAAAAATACGATAAAAAACACACCTAAACTAAGTAAAAAAGAGTATCCATCAATATAAAATAAATTTTCACTATCTAATACCTTACTAAGTATTAGATAAAAAAAACCAGAAAACAAAAATCCAATTAACATACCAAAGATAACAGAAATAAGCATTATCACTGTGCTTTCAAGGATAATCATCTTTGTTAAATCTTTTTTTGTCATACCTAAAGTTAAGTATACTCCAAGTTCTTTTCCACGTGTTTTTATAAAATATATACCTGTATAGGAAATAAAAACAATGCTAAATAAAAGAATAGCAACAATACCCATATTGACAAAATCCATAGTAGATGATAAAATAGGGTCTTCCGTTATTTTTTTATTAAATACAATACTACCATAGGTGAAAAGAATTGCAATAACAAATATATTAACGAAAATATATGATATAAATTTTTTAAAATTAAACTTCAAGTTTTTTAAAACAATATTATAAAAAGTCATTATTCTTCACTCCCTAAAGTACTTTGTAGTTCAAGTATTTGCTCAAAAAATTGTTTACGACTATACTCTTTATCTTTATTTACAACAAAATTTAACTTTCCGTCTTTTATAAAAAGTATTTTATTACAAAAAGAAGCAGCAAAAGGGTCATGAGTTACCATCAAAATAGTACTTCCTCTTTTTTCGTTTATTTCCGTAAGCATATCCATAACATTTTTTGAAGACTTAGAGTCAAGATTACCCGTTGGCTCATCAGCAAAGCAAACTAAAGGATCGTTAACTAAAGCTCTAGCAGCAGCCACACGTTGTTTTTGACCTCCTGATATATGAAACTGATATTTTTCCGATAAATCTCCTATATTGAAAAATTCCATTAAACTTAAAACCTTATCTTCTATATCATCGGGCTTCTTTTTATCCAAAATTAAAGGCAGTGCTATATTTTCTTTAAGTGTTAAAGAATCTAAAAGGTTAAAATCTTGAAATATATACCCTATTTTCTGTCTACGAAACTTTACAAGTTCGTCATTTTTTAAATGAGCAATGTCTAAATCTTCTATATATACACTTCCTGTAGTTAGTCTATCTATGCCTGAAAGTATGTTTAAAAGAGTAGTCTTACCAGAACCACTAGCTCCCATTATCCCAACAAATTCACCTTCAAATATTTCAAAGGAAATCTCATCTAAAGCCTTATGTTCCTTTGCCCCTTTAAATGCTGAATATATTTTCACAACTTTTTCAACTTTTATTATTTCTTTCATAATTACCTCCATTTAAAAATTTGCCTATCCCTATAACAATAAAATAGTCACCTCTACATATACGATAAATTAAAAATTTTGTCTATGGCATAATTACATTTGACAACGTTGCAAAATTCAAGGAATGGCACATTGCAAAAGAAAAAATCAAATTTTCATATTTTGCAATGAAGCCATTTTGTCATGTACCAATTATGCACAACTATTTTTTTCATTATTTACAAAAAAGAAGTAAGAATACTTTATTATAAAATGTACTCTTACTTCTTTATTTTATTAAATTTTAAATTTAACATAAAATACTAATAATAGTGTAGAAAAAACATTTCTAACCATTTATTTACATATCCTATTAGTTTAAATAAGATTTTTCAAGTGCTAAACGATCCGTATCGTAACTATATAAAGCAGTTACAAAATTATTTTCAGCTTGAGTTACTGTAAGAGCAGCTAGGTCAAGAACACTTTTTGATATATAACCTAGATCATACATTAAAACATTTCTATCATATGTATCTTTTGCTTGTTTTAAAGCTATTTCTGCGTTATTGACATCTGTAACAGTATTTTCTAAAGAAATGTAATTTTGTCTAGTAGCAGACATAACTTTTGAAATAGAATCATTTGTTGATGTTGCAACACTGTCCTTTTTTTCTTCTGCAGATTCTAAGGTAGAGCTATCTTCTTGATAAAATACAGAAGTTAAATCGTAAAGGTCATTGTATAATTGACGTTCTGCAGCATCCATATTAACTTGAGGTGAATACTGTAAGAAGTAATTTACATACTCATCAGCAGTTTTCTCTACAGGCTCAAGAGCTAAATCATAATCAAAGTTCACAACATCTGTTTCTTTTAAACCTAACTGTTGACTTACACCAATTTTAAAGTTTTTATAGTTATTTAATTGAGTAGTTAAAGAACGCTTTTGCTTATCTAAATCTTTTATAGCATCATCTAAATCAACATCACTAACATAACCTAATTCATATTTAAGTTGTGTACGTGAAAGTTCTTTTTCTTGTTCTTCTAAAGATTTTTCTAATAAATCAATACCAAGTTTATATTGAATATCTGCAATAGCAAGTTGTGTAATCATAGATTCATAACCGTCTAAAAGTAATTCTTCAGTGTCATCTAAAATATCTAATAAATAGTCGTATTGGTATAGAGATGATTGATATGATACATAAGGTGCGATATTAACAGAATAACCTGTTAGACCATCGTCATAACTAGAATTAACACCAAGTTCAGGATTAACTGTTGCCTCATAAGTTGAACCCTCACCAAGAGCCTTGTTTTTACTATCGATTAAGTCTTTTTCTTCTTCATCAAAGTCTATATCATTTTTATATAATAAGAAAAGCATAGCCTGCTCAACTGACAAGTTGAAAGTTTGAGCTTCGCTATTTTGTTTTGTAGTTTTGATAGCATAGGCAGCATCATCTATATCATATATCGGTGAATATTCAAAATCCTCATTTTCAAAAAGATATGCATATTTTGCAAGATCAATGTCTAAGTTTTCAAACTCGCTTGAGTCTGTTTCTGTCGCTACAGGGTCAACGACTTCAAGAGCAGCAAAAACATTAACGCTATTAGAAATAGCTAAAGTAAATATAGTTAACGTTGCAATAATTTTATTTTTCATATTTTATCTCCTTTATAAATTCCTTTTAGAATAAAACTTTATGTTAGTATTATATCACTAATATCGTAGACTTTCAATAGAAATTAAGTCATTTTCAAAAATATAATATAATTGTAATATTAGAACTGCTTAATCATAGTCACAGTGTGCTGATTTAAAAAACACACTAATATAGAGGGTGCTGAAAAAGTCAAAAAAGAAAAAAATATTACTAATGACAATGGCACAAAAATAGTGAGATGCTATATGCAAGATGATTTGCAAAGCAAATCATCAAGTCGAGCGTAATTTTT
>JBKECM010000031.1:0-4331 GCA_047974615.1 Lachnospirales bacterium | reverse complement strand
ACCTGCTGTTTGTTTTCTTAAAGTTTTTACTCTTTATCTAGCCCCATTTCCATCTTTAAAGCTGACACAAATTCAATTTCTATCTTTTCTTTACTAATAATATCAACTTTATTTATTAATTGCTTAACCACCGATTCATCAAAATCGTTTACTATACGCTCTGTAGTTCTAATTTTAATATTATCAACATTCTGGGGCTTATTTAAGTCTTCAAGTTTTGTCTTAAATTCTTTTAGTTGTTTAGAAACTTTTTTATAATCTTCGGTTACGTCTTCACCTTCAAGTTCTAATAATATTAACTCATCAAGCTTCGCTTTATAAAATTCTTGTTTATCTATTAGTTCTTGCTTTTCTTTTGCTTCACAATCAAGGCTACGGTCGTTTTTACCACTACCTTGTAATTTAGCCTTGTTCTCGTTTACAATCTGTTCTACCCTCTCAACAGCTGTTAATTCGGCTATAGCTTCCATTAAAACCTTTTGAATTAGCTTTTCTTCAATAGTAGGCGACTTCTTACAAAACTTTTTGCCATGCTGAAGCCTATTGTCGCATCTCCAAACATACTTTGGCTCAGCATATTGCCCTTTCCAAGTTGTTCTTCGGTAAGGTGAACCACATTCAGCACATATTAAAATATCACTAAGTGCATATTTACTATTGGCTTTTTTATTATTTTTAGATTTTTTAATTGACCTACGTCTTATCTCCTGCTCTACCTTTAAAAAATCCTCTTTTGAAATAATTGCAGGATGCGAGTCTTCAACATAGTATGCTTGTATTACACCATTATTCTTTTTTCGATTTTTGTCCATAAAATCTCTAGTGTATGTCTTTTGCAAATGTGCATCGCCCTTATATTTTTCATTCTGTAAAATATGCTTGATGCCATTATATCTCCAAGTAGTTTTACCATGACCAGTTTTATAGCCATTTTCCTCTAAATATTCGCCTATCGACTTATAGCTTTCACCTTCTAAAAACAGTTTAAAAATTAGTCTAATTATTTTCGCTTCTTCTTCAACAATTTCTAGGTTTTTATGTTCATTATATTTGTATCCAAGCATTGCACCACTAACTACTACCTCGCCACGCTCAAATTTCTTTTCCATTGACCACCTTATATTGTTACTAATACTGGCACTTTCCTCTTGTGCTAGTCCTCCGAGTATGGTCAGCATCAATTCTCCATTTTCACTTAAGGTGTCTATATTTTCTTTTTCAAAAATAATTTTAACGCCTAATTCTTTGAGCTTTCTTATGTATGTTAAGCAGTCAACTATATTTCTTGAAAATCTACTTATTGATTTTGTAAGGACAATATCTATTTTTCCGTCTTCACAATCTTTTATCATTTTATTGAAGGCAATTCGATTCTTAGTGCTAGTACCAGAGATACCTTCGTCTGCATATATATCTACAAGCTTCCAGTCATCGTTATTATCAATTTTATTTTTATAGAAACTAACTTGTGACTGGTAACTTGTTTGTTGTTCCTCGCTATCAGTTGAAACCCTACAATATGCACAAACCTTTAATTTGTCCTTTTTACTATTCTTAAAATTCTCAACTTGAACTTTAGTTGACAACACCTGTATTTTCTTAACTTTAGTTTCCATCTTTAACTACCCCTTTCCTATGTTTTTTACTATATAAATCCTGTACACTATTAAATTTTTCAGTATCCACTATTTGCGAATATACATCATTACCTAAGTATTTTGTATTTGTTAAATAATATCTTATTTGTGTTACATCCCACTTTGATTTACCTGTATTCGTTAAATAGCCTTTTTCTTCAAGCTTAATTTTAATTTCTTTAAAATTAGCCCCTTGTAAAAACTCATCAAACATAAAGTTTATAATATCTTTTTCATATTGATTAATTATGTGCTTACCATTTATTTTTCTGTATCCATATAGAATATTAAAATTACTTACTTGATAAAAATTTCTGTATTCAAACCTTTGTTCTGTCTTTGAAATAAAAGTCACTTTGTCGTTTTTAACTAATACATTATCTATAATGCCTTTAAACTCATTATCATCAAAAAACTCCTGCTCCTTCGGTAACTCTGAGAAATACTTGTCAAAATTTTTATTTACTCTACTTCTATTATGATTTTTACAATTAGTTATATCTAATTTAATTGATTTAATATCTGTTTCGAGTTTATTATTTTTTTCTATATAAACAGCTATGTCAATTACATTATCTTGTTTCAGTCTGTTTAGTATATTTTTTTGCTGTTCTATTTTTTCAAGTTTTGATTCTAGCCTTCTTAATTCTTCAAAGTCTACATTGTTGATGATATTTTCTTCTTTAAATGATTTATAGTTTTTAATAAAATCTCGCCTAGCTGTTAAAAATATTTTTTGTAAAAAATCTTTACTTACTTTTACATCTGAACAACTTTTACAGACAAAATATGTTTTGTTGTATCTATTATTGTTGCGTAACAAGTTCTTGCCACATATCTCACAACTCAACTTATTACTAAAAACATCAATTGTATAACTTGAACGTTTACCTGCACCATATTGATTTCTTCGTTCTGTCAAAATCTCATTTGCCTTTATAAAATCTTCTTTGGTTATAATCGCTTCGTGATGATTTTCCACCACATACTTTGGTAATTCACCTTTATTTTCAGTATAGGATTTTTGTTTCTCTGTTTTAACATACTTTTGAAATATTCTAGTTCCTATATAAAACTCATTTTTAATAATGTTTGTTGTTATCTTAAGTGAACACCAATCTTTACCTTTTGATGACTTAATTCCCTTTTCGTTTAAATACTCAGCTATTTGATTTCCAGTATTACCTTCAATGTAAAGATTGTAGATTAACCTTACATTTTCTGCTTCTGCTTCATTAATTACTATATCTCCATTAATATCTTTACTGTAACCATAAGGTGCTTTAGCTAGTTTTTTAGTTCCCTGCTTAAACTTATTTTGATTGCCAACTCTAATATTTGCTACTAGGCTCTCACGCTCTAGCTGTGCAAATGAAGCCATTAAATTGAACAAAAATTCATTATCAATTTTTTCTGTATTTATATTTTCTTTTTCAAATTTAATATAAATATCTTTTTCTTTTAGTTCCCTAACAAATTTAACTGTATCTAATGTATTTCTTGCAAACCTACTAATTGACTTTGTTATTATCAAATCAATTTTTCCGTAATCGCAATCATCAAGCATTTCAATGAACGATGGTCTATTTTCTGTGCTTTTGCCACTACCCTTATCTGCATAAACTTTTACAAACTCCCATTCAGAATTCTTCTTAATAAGTTCTTCGTAGTATCGTTTTTGCGTTTCATAGGAATTATCCTGTCCTTCAAGCTCTGTACTAACCCTACAGTAAGCACAAACTTTCAATCTTGGTATTGTTTCTTGTAATTCGCTAAGTGGTCTTATAACCTTGACTTTCTTTTCTACTGCCATTTAGCTTCTCCTTTCATTTTTGTATTTTAGTCCTTTGACTACCCTAACAATACCAAAATTTCAGCTTACATATCTATTATCTTATCTGTAGTAATTATCTATTTAGTTTATCTGTTTATGTACTAATTCTGACAAATTTCAAATATAAAAATTAAATCAAATTTTTAATTCGTGAATTAAAAGAAACTGAGTTCATTTTGTCCAACTCATCAAACTCATTATTTGTTATTTCACCTGTTTCAAGCATTTTTGTTATCATCTTTTTTGACATATAATATCTAGCTTCATTTATAACCATTTCATGTGTAAAACCTTTTGTATACATAATCTTCACCTTCCTTAAAATCTCATTTTAAAAGTAACTATTTTGGTTTCTGAGTTTTCTTTTATATTGGTAACTGCACATATATCAAAGTATCTAAGTTTATTTAATATGTAACCAACCTTATAATTTTCATAAGGCTCTAATTTCTCTAGTTCTTTAATTAGAGTATATTTATTTTGTTTCGTCTTATCTCGGTTTTCTAAATTTGAAAATAATATAAACGTTAGCTTCTCACATTTATTGCACAACCGATTAAGTTTTTCTTTTTCATTTGTGTTTAACTTTTTAGGTCTTAGGCTACTTACTAATTCATCTAACTCAACTTTAGAAATCTTAATAAATAAGACATCTGCACTTCCTTTATATAAAACAACTTTGCTGTAGCTCTCATAGAACTTCAAATTACCTAAAAGCTTATTTGCAAATTGTCTTGTTTCTATAATTTCATATTTATACTTTTGCTCTCGAATTCTCAGTTTTTCAATCATATAAATGCAATTTAACTTTTCTTTACAATACCTGCACTCGCTAGATATAATTTTGGACACTCCACAAT
>JBKECM010000199.1:0-10941 GCA_047974615.1 Lachnospirales bacterium | reverse complement strand
AGGGTGCTGATAAAGGATAGAAAAAAATATTACTGCACAAAAATTACGCTCGACTTAATGATTTGCTTTGCAAATCATTTGGCACGTAGCATAAAATTAGCACTCGTTCCTCGTTGATTTTATGCTATCTCACTATTTTTGTGCCATTGTCATTAGTAATATTTTTTTCTTTTTTGACTTTTTCAGCACCCTCTCTTTTTTATATTTATACTATATATTTTATTTTTATTGAAGATTTTTTTAAAAATTCCATAAATGCCATATGAGGTAAAGCTTGCTCAATTTCTAAAAAATGATTTTTGTTTAGACTACTTACATTTTCAAATAAGTTAAATATCATCTTTTTATTTACAAATAAGGGACTATGTATAGTTAAAATATGAGTAAACTTGCTAATTTCAATTTTTGTAATATCTTCTGGTTTTAGAGTTATTAGTTCACTGTAGATAAGAAGGTTTTTATTTACAGGTAATAGTTTTATTTCAAAAGTCTTTGAGTTAAATCCAATACAAAAGCCTAATTCTTTGTTAGATAATTTCAAATTTGAATTATCATTAAAATTAGGTTGATTTAGCCCATAATCACAATAAACAAATTTGAAATATTTTGTTTCTTCTATAGCAACTTTGAATATCTCAGATAATCTGTCATAATTGCTTATACCTTGTTTTATTAATATTTCTTCCAAATAATAACCTCCTTATAAAAAATATATAATTATACAAAAAAAGCTAAACAAAGTTTAGCTTTATGCTCGAGGCCGGAATCGAACCGGCACGGTATTGCTACCACGGGATTTTAAGTCCCGCGCGTCTACCTGTTCCGCCACTCGAGCGTAGCGAATAATAAAAAAATAATGGGAACAAGTGGGCTCGAACCACTGACCCCCTGCTTGTAAGGCAGGTGCTCTCCCAGCTGAGCTATGCTCCCATATTTAACGACCCAGAAGGGACTCGAACCCTCGACCTCTGCCGTGACAGGGCAGCGCTCTAACCAACTGAGCTACTAGGCCATATGAAATACTTAACAAATCATTGACTATTGAAGTATACTATATGTTAATATATTTGTCAATAACTTTTTTAAAAAAATTATAAACTTTTTAAAAAATATTAACATTCTTCCTAAGAAAAATTAACTATAAAGCAATAAACACCTCATATAATCAGGTGCTGTCAAAAGTTAGAAAAAAATTAATTTAGGAGTTTTTCAATAAGATAATATCAATTTTTTTCTTTTGACTTTATCAACACCTTCTTTCCTCGCTGTTTTTATGCTATCTCACTATTTTCGTGCCATTATCATTAGTAATATTTTTTTCTTTTTTGACTTTTTCAGCACCCTCCTATTTTTGCGCCATTGTCATTAGTGATATTTTTTCTTTTTTGACTTTTTCAGCACCCTCCTATTTTTGTGCCATTGTCATTAGTGATATTTTTTCTTTTTTGACTTTTTCAGCACCCTCTATGAAAAGTTTTTTAAACTTTAAATAAATCAGTATATTAATGTATAGAAAATTTAAAATTATTCATAATTTTGTATAAAATTTGGCAAAAAGCCATTCTTTATACCATTTTACATTAGTAAAATTACCATATTAAATTTTATTAATATTTTCTTTTATGCTAAGTATGTAGAAATATAAAATTTTTTCAATAAATATATAAATAACTGTTGAAAAAATTAGGTAAAAAGTGTATTATTATAATGTATATTTATGCAAAAAAATTGGTAAAATTTTAATGAAATAGCATATATGAAGTAATTGCCATATACTGGCGATTTAGTTTTTATATAAATTTAGCTAATAGCTTGAAATATGAGAGGAGTACATAGAGATATGTTTAAAAAAGATTTAGGAATTGACTTAGGAACTGCAAATACTTTAGTTTTTCATAAGGGGAAAGGTATCATTGTAAATGAACCTTCTGTTGTTGCTATAAATAATTTGACAAGTGAGATTTTAGCTGTAGGTGATAA
This sequence comes from Lachnospirales bacterium, assembly GCA_047974615.1. Taxonomy (GTDB): domain Bacteria; phylum Bacillota; class Clostridia; order Lachnospirales; family CAMZNU01; genus JBKEBX01. The sequence goes on along the minus strand of JBKECM010000199.1, from coordinate 8,961 downwards.
CGCAAAAGAAATGATTGGTCGTACGCCGGGTAACATCGTTGCAATACGCCCTATGAAAGATGGAGTTATTGCAGACTTTGATACTACACAAGCTATGTTACGCCACTTTATTAACAAAGCTATATCAAAAACTTTTCTATCACCTAGACCACGTGTTGTAGTTTGTGTTCCTTCTGGTGTTACAGAAGTAGAAAAAAGAGCCGTTATAGAAGCAACTATTTCAGCTGGTGCAAGAGAACGTGATGCATATCTTATAGAAGAACCTATGGCAGCAGCTATCGGTTCAGGTTTGCCAGTAGCTGAGCCTACAGGATCTATGATTGTTGATATCGGTGGTGGTACATCTGAGGTTGCAGTTATATCTTTAGGTGGTATCGTAACAAGTAAATCTATTCGTGTTGCAGGTGATGAGCTTGATCAATACATAGTAAACTACATTAAACGTGAATTTAACTTGGCTATTGGTGAGCGTACTGCCGAGCAAATCAAAATGGAAATTGTATGTGTTTATGAACCAGATGCAAGTCTTAAAAAATTAGTTCGTGGACGCGACCTACATTCAGGTTTACCTAAAACTATTGAAATATCAAGCGTTGAAGTGCATAAAGCTATAGAAGAACCTATTAACTCAATTATTGATGCTATAAAATACACTTTAGAAAAAACTCCTCCAGAACTTGCTGCTGATATAATGGAATCTGGTATAATGCTTGCAGGTGGTGGTGCTTTAATCAAAGGTATAGACCAACTTATATCTTTAGAAACAGGTATGCCTGTTAATATCGCAGAAAATCCTCTTTTTTGTGTTGCAAATGGAACAGGTCAAGTATTAGAAGATATTGATGCTTTATCAAATGTTTTAATTACTGCTAAAAAATTAAAAATGTAAGGTTGTGTAGATGAAAAAAATTAAGCAGAAAAAGAAAAAGATTAACTTATATTTATTAATCCTTGCTATAGTGCTTTTTGTGGCAACATCTTATTTTGCTTACCTTTCTATTTTTGTACATAGTGGGGTAGGATTTATTGTAGTCCCTATACAAAGTAGTGTTGCAACTTTAACAGAAAACATTTCCCAAAGCATTACAGCTTTTAGAGATAAAGACTATTTAAAAGATGAGAATGAACTTTTAAAAGAAGAAAACGATATCCTTCTTTTAGAAGTAAATAGACTTGAGCAAGTAGAAAAAGAAAACGTTGAACTTACAACTTTATTGGAAACAAAAAGCTCATATCCAGAGCTTCCTACGATTACAGCAAAAATAATAGGTCGTGATAACAGTAACTGGCAAAGCACTTTGATTATTGATAAAGGTACAGATGAAGGCATAGAAGAGAATATGATTGTACTTGCCTATGGTGGTTTGTTAGGTCGTGTTGTAGAAGTTTCAAAATATAGTAGTAAAATTACTACTATATTAGATGATTCGTCTTCTATAAGTGTTATGACAGAAAGAACAAAAGAATATTCTCTACTTAAGGGCAGTATTGAAACTATGCAAGATGGTTTATGTGAACTTGAGTATTATGACGAATCTGCAGACATATTAGTAGGTGATACAATCGTAACCTCAAATATTAGCTCACTATATCCTTCTGGTATAGATATAGGTACAGTTAAAAGTATACCCAATTCAAATTCTTCTTTAGTACAAACGGCTATTGTAGAACTTAATATAAACTTTGATGAGCTTACAACTGTACTTGTTGTTACGGAACTCTTTACTAGAACAAATGAAGATACAGAAACTATATCAAATGTTGATGATGTTGAAATAGACATAAACGGTGGTGAGTAGTATGCGAATTATTGTTTTTTCTATCATTATATTTATAAACATAATTTTTCAATCTACTTTTATAACTAGTATTAGTATATTTAGTATATTACCAAACCCCTCTTTAGTCCTTATAGTTGTATATACTATATTGCGTAAGAAAAAAGAGGGCATTTTTATAGCCTTCTTTGCAGGTATGCTACAAGATATAATTATAGGTTTGCATATTGGTCCATATGCTATACTTTATATGGGTATAGCTTATCTTGTTGGGGAAACATTTAAAGATTACTATCTTAAAAATCTTTTTCCTGCCCTTATAAATACTTTTATTTTTACTCTATTATATCTCTTTATAGTTTATATATTCAACTTTTTCTTAAGAGGTACTGTAGAATTTGGATACTTTTTATTTAATATTATGTTACCAGAAAGTTTATACAATGTAATTTATGCTAGTATAATATATTATCCATTATATTTTATAAATAAAAAAATAGAAGAACACGAAAACCCAAGACGTATTGTTTTTAAAAATAATTAAAAGGAGTTATCTATGAAAATTTTGAATAAATTTTTCGGTTCAATATACAAGTTTATTTCAAATAGATTAGTTATACTTGCATTTGTGGTTTTTGTAGCTTTTATGTTTTTGATAGCTAAACTTTATGAGTTACAAATCGTTCAAGGAGAATTTTATCTTAGAAATTTTAGAGATTCTACTGTAAAAACTATAGAAGTTTCTGCACCTAGAGGAGAAATATTTGATAAATATGGCGTTCCCCTTGCTGTTAATGAAACTGCTTTTGCCATAACTATGGATCCTCAAATTCCTTTAAACACAAAAGAACTTAATGATGTAATTTATAATACAATTTTACTTTTCGAAGAAAACTCTGAAACCTATATAGATGAATTACCTATTACTAAAACGGAACCTTTCGAATATACTTTAACAGAACCACAAATAGAAACATGGAAAACGGATATGGCTTTTTCTACATCTAAGTATAACTACACAGCTACAGAGTCTTATTACTATTTACTAGAAAGATTTGAAATAGTAACTACAGATGCTAATGGTGAATATATTTCAGACTACCCAGAAAAATATTATAGATCTATGTTGTCTATTAGAAGTTCTTTATATGTACAAAGATACAGAAAATATGAAGCTATAACTTTAGCTTATAATGTAAGCGAAGAAACAGTTTCCACTATTGAAGAGCAACCTTTAGTTTACAAAAGTGTACACTCCACAGTAGGAGCTACAAGAAACTATCCACAAAATAAATATGTATCTCATATGCTCGGTTATATTATGACTATAAGCGAAAGCGAATATGAAACATTATCCGAAGAAAATGACGAATATACAAGAAATGATATTGTAGGTAAAGATGGCTTAGAAAAGGCATTTGAACTTTCTCTTAAAGGTAAAAATGGAAGTCAAACAGTAGAATTAAATAATGTAGGTAAAATAACTAACGTTTTAAAAAGTGAAGCACCAGAAGACGGTAACGATATTTACACTACTATAGATAGTGAATTAACGGTAAAAACTTATGATATTTTAGAGAAATATTTAAAAGATTTGATTATAGCAAATCTTACTACTACAAATAGTAGAGATACTGCTATTACAGTTACAGATTTTTTAAAAAGTTTTTCAAGAGCTAATAACTTTTTGATTAAAGATATTTTGAAACAAGATAGTGATAGTGTTTCCATAAAAGTCTATAACCAAGTTAACGATTATTTAAACTCAATGATAGACGAATATAATCAATTAAGCGAAAAAGCAAGAGATATTTTAAGCTTAACAGATGAAGATAAAGAAAAACTTAATACCTATGAATATTATTTAGAATATAATATGGAAAATCAACAAAATTTTAGTGTAGTATTAGGTCGTGCAATAAACGAAGACCTTATCGCTGAAAGCGACTTACTTTTAATGATGGAAGAACTTGAAATTATAACTTTAGAAGAAGAAACACATAACGATTTACTTGAAGGTAAAGGTAACATACTTGCTATTATAATAGATAAGCTTAATGACGGTGAAATCACACCTCAAATGACTAATCTTGACCCAAGCACAGGTTCTATCGTTATACTTGACGTGGATACAGGTGATGTTATTTCTTCTGTTAGTTATCCTTCTTATGATAATAACAAGCTTGTAAATACATTTGACAACGACTACTATTATACAGTGTCACAACTTGACCCAACTACACCTTTACTAAATCGAGCTTTTGTAGAAGGTAGAGCTCCCGGTTCAACCTTTAAGATGATAACTGCTGTTACAGTACTTGAAGAAAGTGAAATGACACCTACTACTACGATATATGATAGAACATATTTTACAGAGGCAGGCTTACCTTATCCTAAATGTTGGTCAAATGTTTCTCATGGATCAACAAATGTATCTCGTGCCTTAGAAGTTTCTTGTAACTACTTTTTCTTTAAAGCAATGTACGATATGGGAAATCAAGCCCAAGGTAACGAAGATGAAAGTATAGATGCTATAAATAAATATATGGTTGCCTTTGGTCTTGATGACAGAACAGGCGTTGAGATAACAGAACTTGCTGACTTCACACCTTCTGACCAAAGTATTATATCTTCTCCAGAATATAAAAGATATATAAAAGAAATATATAATCCGGGTATATCTGAAACAGAACTTGCATGGTATGACGGTGACACTGTAGCAACAGGTATAGGTCAAGCTTACAATAACTATTCAGCTGCATCAATGGCAAAATATATTGCTACACTTGCAAATGATGGCTATAGACTTCAATTACACTTTTTAGATAAAGAAGTAGACCCTAAAGGTAATATAGTAAAAGAATTTGAAACTGTTGTAGAAGAACAAGTTGAGATGTCAGAAGAAACATATAATGCAGTCTTAAACGGTATGCGACAAGTTATCATAGGTAATGAAGGTACTGGTAGAGGTGCTTTTAGCACTTTCCCTATATCTATTGCAGCGAAAACAGGTACAGCAGAACAAGTTACAGACCGTTCAGACCACTCATCATTTGCAGCCTTTGCACCTTATGAGAATCCTGAAGTTGCTATATATGTTTTAGTCCCTTTTGGTAATTCTTATAACTTTTCTTCACCAGCATCAAAAATAGCACGTGAAGTTTTAGATGAATACTTTAAGCTTAACTATGAACCAGAATTAAATGTAAGTACCAATATTTTTTCAAAATAAGGGGGAGCCAAAATGAAAAATATTTTGATAAAGTCTATGAACGACTATTTAATTTTAGATGTAAAAAGTATAAATGACTTTGAAAAAACTATTAAAGAACTTGAAGACGACTTTGTTGACTTAGTAGATATATTTCCAGACAATAAATTTAAAGTTATACTAGAAGGCAAAAAATTATCTGAAAATGAACTTGAAGAAATATATGTTGTTGTGGAAAATAGTGGTCTTAATATATCTTTTATAGGAGAAGAAACTTTCTTAACAAAAAACTATATAGATAAGCCAAAAACAAAAGTCTTAGAGAACTCTAAACTTGAAGAAAAAATAAATGTAGAAAAAAAAGAAACAATAAAAGAAATGAGAGAGTTTCTGGCTACTCAAAATGAAACTATTTTTCACACCGGTTCTTTAAGAAGTGGTCAAAACATAGATTTTGAAGGTTCTGTTGTTATAATAGGCGATGTTAATGCAGGTGCTGACATAAAGGCAAAAGGAAACATTATTTGCCTTGGTGCAATTCGTGGTATGGCACACGCTGGTTCTTCAGGAAATAAGGATTGTTATATATATGCTCATTCTTTAACACCTACTCAGCTACGTATAGCTGATATAATAACTTTCCTTGCACCAGATGTTTTAGCTAAAAATAAAAACAAGCCAACTTATGCACAAATACAAAAAGATAATATAATTATAGAACATTTATAAAAAAAATACTGTTTTTTGTATTATTTTGTAAAAATATTGTATGTTTTTTTTGATAAAATGTAGTGCAATATTTTGATTTTTTTGATAGAATAGTATATATATAATAATTTTATGTATCAATTAGATATTTTTAAATAATTTTTTAATACACTTTGTGTAAAATGGAGGACACTATGGGAGAAGTAATTGTAATTACCTCAGGTAAAGGTGGTGTAGGTAAAACTACATCTTCTGCAAATTTAGGTACAGGTTTAGCTGCTGAAGGTAAAAAAGTAGTTTTAATAGATGCAGATATAGGGCTAAGAAACCTTGATGTTGTTTTAGGTTTAGAGAATCGTATCGTATATGATATTGTTGACGTTGTAGAAGGCAAGTGCCGTATTAAACAAGCACTTATAAAAGATAAGAGATATGAAACACTTTTCCTATTACCTGCCGCACAAACAAGAGATAAAGATGCTGTTACAGAAGCTCAAATGATGGAACTTTGCGAAACATTAAGAGCTGATTTTGACTTTATATTAATTGACTGCCCTGCTGGTATCGAACAAGGCTTTAAAAACGCAATCGTTGGTGCAGATAGAGCTTTAGTTGTTACTACTCCTGAGGTTAGTGCTGTTCGTGATGCTGATAGAATTATCGGTTTACTTGAAGCAGCTGAGATACATAGCCCTATGCTAATATTAAACCGTTTACGTATGGACTTGATTTCTCGTGGAGAAATGATGTCTATTGAAGATGTAAGTGAAATACTAGCAGTTGATATTATAGGCGTTGTACCAGACGATGAAAACATTGTTATTTCAACTAACAGAGGTGAACCTACTGTTACAGATAATAACTCAAACTCAGGACAAGCATATAGAAATATAACTAAGCGTATTTTAGGTGAAGAAGTTCCACTTATGAACTTTGAAGTTAAAAAAGGCTTTTTTGAAAGTCTTAAAAAAATGTTTAAATAATTTGTTAAAGGAGTGATATAAGTGGCAGATTTTTTCGCATCATTATTCGGTAAAAAACCACAGTCGGCAAATGTAGCTAAAGATAGACTGAAACTTGTTCTTATTCATGATAGAGCAAACTGTTCAACTCAAATACTTGAGTTGCTCAAAACAGACATAATTAAAGTTATATCTACATATATGGAAATAGACGAAGAAGAATTAGATATTCAAATTACTACTACACCTAATGGTGAAGCTGGGGAATCTCCAATGCTTCTTGCCAATATACCTATAAAAAATATGCGTAGATAGAAAGGTTTACCATGGACTCTAAAAGACGTTATAAGTCATATTTAGCTTTTGACTTTATACTTTTCGCTTCTGCTCTAGCTTTATCAATTTTTGGTATAGTGCTAATTGGCTCGGCTACAAAAATAAATATTTCAGGCACTTCTGCTGAATATAGCTCACAAATTTTATGGCTTTGCCTCGGCTTAATAATTTTGTTTTTGTCAGCCTTTATAGATTATGTTTTTATATTAAAATTTTATGTACTCATATATCTTGTTAATATACTCTTACTTTTGTTAATTTTTGTTATGGGTACTGCTGATGAAAATGGTGTAGCTAGATGGCTTTATTTTGGTAGTTTTGGTATGCAACCTTCTGAATTTACAAAGTTATTTTTAATTTTGTTTTTTGCAAGATATTTAGAAAAAAATAAAGAAAAAATAAACACACCTTTCTTTATATTATCCTATATAGGACTTCTCTTTATACCTATTTTGCTTATAGCTGTTCAACCTTCTTTATCTGCTTGTCTTATACCACTTATTATAGGTGCTGTACTTATTTTTGAAGCAGGCTTGCACAGAAAAATCGTTTTCGTTGCTATAATTATAGGCGTAGTTACAATAGCCACTATATTTTTGGACTCTTTAAGAAGCGAACCTATTGTTGCTGATTTAGTGCTTACTGAATATCAAATTGGTCGTATACGCTCTAACGTTTTACAAGAAGAGGCAGGAGATGCCTTTTTACAAACAGGTTATGCAATACAAGCAATAGGTAGTGGACAACTTGAAGGTAAAGGTCTATATAACGGTACAGTAAACCAACTTAATTATATAGCAGAAAGTCATAATGATTTTATTTTTTCGGTTTTAGGTGAGGAATTCGGCTTTATTGGTACTGTTGGTGTTATTTTAATTTTTTTTGTTATAATAATACGAATACTTTTTATAGCACATAGGACAAATACAATGAGTGGAAAGCTTATTTGTGCAGGAGTAGCTACTATGTTCTTTGCACAAGTTTTTATAAATGCTGGTGTTAATACAGGTCTATTACCAAACACAGGAATGACCTTACCTTTTTTAAGTTATGGTGGGTCTTCTCTTATGATTAACTTATGTTCTATAGGCTTAGTTATAAATGTTGGTATGGAAAAAGAAAAATCAATCTTTGAGGGGTGATAATATGAACATAGCTTTAATAGCTCATGATAACAAGAAAAAACTTATGGAAAATTTATGTGTCGCATATAGACATGTTTTGTCAAAACATACTTTATATGCCACAGGTACAACAGGTAGACACATTGAAGAAGCATCAAATCTTACAGTAAATAAATATTTAGCTGGACATCTAGGTGGCGAACAGCAACTTGGTTCGCAAATAGCTCATAACGATATAGACTTAGTTATTTTTTTAAGAGACCCCGTAGCATACAAAGTATATGAACCGGACATCAACTCAGTACTTAGACTTTGTGATATACACAACATACCACTTGCGAGTAATCTAGCTACTGCAGAAACTTTACTTATGGCACTAGATCGTGGAGATCTCGACTGGAGAAAAAACCTAAAAGAGAGATAAAATATGTTAAAATATATTATACTGTATTATGTAATTGTAAATATAATAACTTTTTTTCTTATGTATAGCGACAAAAAACGTGCAGTAAAAGGTATGTGGAGGATTTCTGAACATACTTTTATGGTACTATCCCTTCTTGGAGGGTTTGTAGGTATGTTTGTTGCTATGGGTAAGTTTCATCATAAGACAAAGAAATATTATTTTTATATTTGGGCTATATTAGGTCTAGCTATACATTTAGGTTTAGCCATATATTTATTTATGTAAAGCAATATATAGTTTTACATAAATGTAGGAGGGTGCTGATAAAGGATAGAAAAAAATATTACTGCACAAAAATTACGCTCGACTTGATGATTTGCTTTGCAAATCATCTTGCATATAGCATCTCACTATTTTCGTGCCATTATCATTAGTA
>JBKECM010000169.1:0-11762 GCA_047974615.1 Lachnospirales bacterium | reverse complement strand
TTATCATTCGTATGGAATAAAATTTACGCTCATTCTTCGCTGATTTTATTCCAACTCACTATTTTTGTTTACGCTAACGCTATTATAATTTTTTTCTTTTTGACTTTATCAGCACCTTCGTACTTAAGTGATTTTTAAAATATGAAGTTATACAAAAGATTAGGAGATTATATGAATTTTAAATTAGAAATAGCGAAGGAAATTTGCAAAGTTGTGAAAGAAGATGATGTAAATCTTTGCTTTGATATGTTAGAAACACCACCAAATCCTGAACTTGGTGATTACGCATACCCTTGTTTTAAATTAGCTAAAGAATTTAAAAAAGCACCACCTTTAATTGCTCAAGAGTTATGCGAAAGTTTTTCTGAAAGTAAATATATCGGAAAAGTTGTTGCTGTTGGCCCTTATCTTAACTTTTTTCTTAATAATGAGGTATATATCAAAGGGATAGTTACTGAAGTTTTAGAAAAGGGAGAACACTTCGGTGATAGTACTTTAGGTGAAGGTAAAATGATTGTACTTGATTATTCTTCTCCAAATATAGCAAAAACTTTTCACATAGGACATATTCGTTCTACAGGTATAGGTAATGCCTTAAAAAATGTATATAAAAAATTAGGTTATGACACTTTTGGTATAAACTATTTAGGTGACTGGGGTACTCAGTTCGGTAAATTAATAGTTGCTTATAAAAAATGGGGTGACAAAGAAAAAACTGAGCGTGATGGTGTAATAGAGTTAACTCGTATATATGTAAAATTTCACGATGAGGCTGAAAAAGATGATAGTTTAAATGATGAGGCACGTAGCTGGTTAGTTAAGATGCAAGATGGTGACGAAGAGGCTTTAGCATTATGGGGTTGGTTTAAAGAAATATCGTTACGTGAATTTAATCGTATATATGACCGTTTAGGTGTGAGTTTTGATAGTTTTGATGGAGAAAGTTTCTTTAATGATAAGATGAAGCCTGTAGTTGAAGAAATCGATAGAAAAGGCTTACTTAAAGAATCTCAAGGTGCAAAAATCGTTGACCTTGAAGAATTTAATTTGCCACCTTGTTTAATATTAAGAAGTGATGGAGGTACATTATACCCTACACGTGATATTTCTGCTGCTTTATATAGAAAGAAAACTTATAATTTTCATAAAGCTGTGTATGTAACTGCAGTAGACCAAAAAGTACACTTTGAACAATGGTTCAAGGTTATTGAACTTATGGGTTATGAATGGGCTAGTGAACTTACACATGTACCTTTTGGACTTGTTTCCTTAGAAAATGGTAAACTTTCTACAAGAAAAGGTAATGTTGTTTCTATGGAAGAACTTTTAGATGAGGCTATACAAAAAACTTTAACTATAATAGAAGATAAAAATCCAAATCTTGAAGGTAAGGAACAAGTTGCTAGAGATGTTGGTATTGGTGCTATTATTTTTAATGACTTGTACAATAGTAGAATTAAAGATGTTTTATTCTCTTGGGAACGTATTTTGAATTTTGACGGAGAAACTGGACCTTATGTTCAATACACTCATGCAAGAGCTTGTTCTGTTTTAGAAAAAGCAAATTACGTGAAAAAAAGTGATGTTGATTTTAGTCTTGTTACGGATAGTAGTACTTTAGCTTTAGTTAAGCTTTTTGATACTTTTGAAGAAAAACTTGAAAATGTTGCAAAAAAAGATGAACCATATTTATTAACTCGTCATTTAGTTGATATTTCAAAGGCTTTTAATAAGTTTTATCATAATAACATAATTTTAACAGATGATGAAAACTTAAAACAAGCACGTCTTGCTATAGTTGAATGTACGCGAAACGTACTTGAAATAGGTTTAAATCTTTTAGGTATAAATGCACCTAAAAAAATGTAATTGGCAACGACTAAATCGAAGAACTAATTTTTAGGTGTTGCCATATGAAAAAAGGGGCTGTAAAGAAACTCGCTTAGCGATGTTTCTTTACAGCCCCTTTTGAGGTTTAAAGAAATTGAGATTTTTCAAGGAAGTGCGAAAATCAAACTTTGCCGTGTATACAGAAATACACAAAAAGTTTGATTTTATGTAACTGACACAGAAAAAGCCTATTTCTTTATAGTCTCTTTTTTTGTTTATAAAATTTTTATTTCTTTTATTACATTACCCTCAAGGTCTTTTATAGAAAATATATCATTGTTAAGTATGCCATAACTGTTTTTATTATTTTCTTTAGGCAAAGTTATAGAACCCGGGTTAAGGTAAAATATGTCATTGATTTTTTCAGCCATAGGTAAATGAAAATGACCATGTATAAATATGTCGCCCTTGTTTAAAGGCGGCATATTATTTTTATCATATATATGACCATGAGTTGCAAAAATCTTGTAGTTTGGTAGTAAAATTTCTGTGAAATCAGACATTATAGGGAACTCTAATAACATTTGGTCGACTTCACTATCACAATTACCACGTATTGCAATAATTTTATTTTTAAATTTATTTAAGCAAGTTGCAACTTCTTTTGGGTCATATTCTGTAGGTAAAGGGTTTCTTGGACCATGATACATTAAATCGCCTAAAAGTACAAGGTGGGTTGCTTCTTCTTCAATAAATTTTTCTATACCTAGTTGAGTATATTTTACTGAACCATGTATATCTGACATAAACATTATTTTCATAAATTACTCCTTAAAAGTAATGATATTTAGTATGTAGGGATATTTAATCTACCTAAGAACGTATTTCCTTTATCGTCTGTATAGTACCATGCTATATCACTTTCGTTATATATAGGATTGATGTATACTGGCTGAAGGTTTTTTGTAACTCTCATATCACCAAGACTTTGAATTTCTGTTAATTGTGTACCTTGATCATTTATAACTACATATTTTGTTTCAACAAATGTTTTTGTTTTATTTTTATAATCAACTAAAATTTCTTCCCACATAACTACATATTTATTTACACTTAAATTATCTTTAAGTTTTGTAAGGGTCATATTACCAGCTTCTAAATTATTTTTGTTATCATAATCAGTTATAGGAAAAACATTTGTGTTATATGTGTCATCATTATTTTTATAAATAATGTGAACTTGTACATTACGTGGCAAAATTTCGTCTGTTTTATCATATTGAGCACTTACTAATGTAACATAAGTATATTTGTCTTCTTCAAAACCGTTAACTGTAAAATTTGTAGTTTCGGTATCTACACTACCTTTTATTGTTTCGATTGTTGTAGTTGTTGTCTTGTTAATATATTGATCTGTTTCATTAAAAACTAATCCACGTGGATATGAAGTACCTTGATCTAAAAATAAAATTGTGTTTATAGAATTTAGCACGTCATCTGTATCGTCAGTATCAAAAAGAACATATTGGTTTACTGAGTTTGGTATTGTATTTGGTCGTAAATTACCATATTCAATATTTTTTGAAGTCATATTTAATGTATCTATAACTAAAGAATAGTTTGCTTGATTAGTTCCACCATAAATAGATGAAAAAAGTTCTCTTGATGTTGTTATTACAAGAAGATTATCATCACTTGCCATTCTTAAAGAGCCCTTATAAAATGGTGTTTTTATAAAAGATTCCATAGTGCTTGTAGAATATGAACCTAAAGTGTTGAAATCACTATCATATTTTACTACTCGTAAGCTTTCATCAGTTGCACTTATATTTTCATTTTTGTTACCATAAACTACATAAAAGTTACCATCTTCTGCATAATGTATACCACCTATTAAATCAAGGGGTGAAGATATTTCTTTTGTAGTTAAAGGTTGATATTTTTTATCAAAAGTTTCTATATACAATTTTTTTTCACTATTATTAATAGAAACCATAATAAATTCATCGTTAACATAGAATAAGTTTTCTGTAACTAAACCACCATATGTATCTGTGTAATCGTCAAAATCATAACTTGTATGGTCATATATTGTTTGAAGTTTTGTATATGTTGCATTTGAATTAACTGGTGATGTTATAGGCTTACTGTTTTCTAAAGAATCAGTTTCTTCTTCTGTTTCTACGATTAGTGCATTTAAACTTTCGTTAAGTTCTAATAATTCATCGTTAGTTTTATCGTCTACAGTATAAGAAGGTGCATTAATATTCAATTCCTCTAATTGCGTTTCAGTTTCTTCAAGAGTTTGTAATATTAATTTTCTATCTATTAGAGTGAACATTTCGTTTTCAGGGTGTGTTGTATCTATTGTTACCATTCTTGAAGAGTTATCCCAACCTACTTCATATCCAAAGGCTTCGCTAATACCACGTACAGGTATAAGTGTTCTGTTATTTTCTATTAAAAGGTCTAAAGTGCTAAAGGATTCTAATTCACTTATGCCGTCTTTTTCATATGTAGCTAAGTAGTAAGAATCATAAGGCTGCATTTTTTCTTTAATATTAACCATAAAAATTATTTTGAAGCCGTTAACTGTACCTTCAAAAGCATAAATACCTTCGTCAGTAGAAGAATAACCTCCCATTACCACTTCTTTTTTTACTTCTTTTGCACCTATTGTTTCAAAAACGCTTCTAAGTGGTACATAAGTTGTGTTGTTTTCTATTTTTGGATATGCACCATATTCAGAAAAGTCAACAGTTTCCTTATTTATTGTAACAGAAATATCTGATGCACCAGCATATATATCTATAGGTGTAGCAAAAGTTAGAGCTCCTATAGTCATACCTAAAGCTAGAGCAAAACATATATTTTTTTTCATAAGCAATTTCTCCTTTTATGTAATATTTAGTACTAATATTATATCACAAAATATATTCTTTATCATTATAATATAAATAAATTTTTTAATTTTTTTTAATAATTAAAAATTTATTGTTAAAGTGATAAAAATTTGATATAATTTAAAGAATAATATAATTTACAAATGAGGATAAATAAAATATGTCAAATAAAAAAATTTCCGTTGTTAATGTAATAATGCTTGTTATGTGTATGAATATTTTTGTTAAAATATTTAGTTTTACACGTGACTTTTTGCTAGGTAAGATAGTAGGTGTAGGTTTTGAGATGGACGCTTATCTTACATCTTTAAGTATAACTACTAGGTTTTTTCTTGCTTTTGGTGCTGCTATCGTTACTACTATGGTACCTATTATCGTAAAAGAAAAAGATGAACTAAAAAGAAAAGAAAAACTTACAGATATTAATACTTTTGTTTTTTTTCTTGGGTTACTTATTACTATTATATATTTAGTTTTTACACCACAAATAATAAGTGGATATGTTAGTGGGTTTTCTGAAGAAAAACTTTTATTAACAACTACTTTAACTAGAATTTTAATTCCTTCTATATTCTTTATACTTTACACGAATTTCTTTGTAGGTATAATGCAATGTAATCAAAGGTATTTAATAGCTACAAGTATTTCTATACCTTATAATATTTTAATAATACTTTATATTTCCTTAGCTAAAGATTTTAATATTTATTTTTTAACTTTTGTTACACTACTTGGTTGGTTCGGTCAAATGTGCGTAGTTATGCCAAGTGTTATTAAAATGAAGTCTTTTAAAATTAAATTAAATTCCTTTTATAATGAGAACTTTAAGGTTTTTTTAAAAAGCTTTACTTTAGTTTTTATTGTTGTTGCGACTATACAGCTACTTAACATCACAAATAATAAATTTTTATCATATTTTGACGATGGTATTGTGTCAACTTATTTTTATGGGAATATGATATATAACACTATTGTTAGTCTTATTGTGTATGCAATTACTGTTGTTATGTTTCCTAAGTTCAATGAAAGTTTTTTAAAGGACAAAGGGAAGTTCTTCTTTTTTGTAGAAAGAGTGTTATCTATTGTTATTATTTTACTTATCCCTATATGTGGTGGTATGTTTTTAGTAGGCGATCAGATGATGATGATACTTTTCCTTGGGGAAAGCTATCCCATGGAAAGTGTTTTAATTACTGCTAAATTTATGATTATTTTTTCTGTAGCAAGTGTTGGTTTTGGTTTCAATGAAGTTTTAAATAAAGCCTACTATTCGGCAGATGACAAATTTACGCCTATTAAAACTACATTAATAATTATAGCTACAAACTTTATTCTTAATTACTTTTTTATTAGAATTTTAGAACTAAACCATTATTATGTAGTTGTAGCTACGGTAATGTCATATTACCTTGGTATAGCTTTTAGTTTATATGTGTTTCCTTTTGAAGAAAAGAAACAGTTTGCAAAAGGTCTTTTGACTACTTTTGTAAAATCTATGGTTTCTGTTATAATAATGTATATTGTCGTTTACGGCTTACAAGTTTTATTATTTCCAAATCCATTTGATTTAAGTATGACAAATAGAGTTGTTTATATTTTTATGTCTGTAATAATAGGCGTACCTATTTACTTTTTAATATGCTTTATACTTAAAGAAAAAATAGTATATGACACTATAAAACTAATAAGAAATAGAAAGGGTGAAAAGTAGATGAATACAGCAATATATATTTTTTTAATTATATATGGTTTTTTAATTTGCTTTTATGGTTACAAATTATTTAAGTTTCAAGTTGCTGTTACTGGATTTTTTGTTGGGATTTTTTTAGGGTATTTAGTATTTTCCTTATTAGGTTTTGTAACTGGTATAGGATTTATTTTACCTATTATATGTGGTATTATTGGTTGTGTTTTATCTTTTAAATTATATAAGTTAACTGTTTTTTTAACCTTTAGTATTTTAACATATAATTACTTGACTACTATGGCTTATAATGGAATATTTTCAGGTGATTTAAAATTTAGTACAAAAATGATTTTTTTTGTTGTATCTATTATAATAGGAATAATCGGAGTTAAAGTAAACAAAAGTATGATTATTATTTTAAATGCTATATATGGTAGTACGCTTGTTATAACTTACTTAGATATACTTGTAAACATAAGTCCTATTATTGTGACTGTTGTAGGGATTTTCTTTGCTTGTTATGGAATATATCATCAGTTTAAAAATACAAAAGAAAATGATTTTAAGGTATAAAAATGGCGTCATTGCAAAAGCAATGACGCCATTTCGTTTTAACAATAGTGTTCTTTTAAAAACTCAAATAACAATATTATTTTTTTGTCTTTAATAAAATATTTTACGTTTTGTCCCGTTTTTTCCGAAGATAAAATATTGTTGGCTTTTAAAATAGATAGTTGCTGTGATAATGAAGATTGCTTTATGGTTGGTATAAGCTTTAGTATTTCATTAACAGTTAATGGGTTATTAATCAAACAACATAAAATTAATATTCTATTTTGATTTGAAAGTATATTTAAAAGCTCTGATACTTCTTGTGCTTTTTCTTCTACTGTTGCCATTGTACTATTCCCCTTTGTTTTTTAAAATACAAATTCCTTGTGTCATTGTTCCCATTGGACAGTATACACACCATGTTCTTGGTCTATATAATACCATAGTTATAAGTCCAAGTATAGTAGAAGTTAACATTACAGAATAAAAACCGAAGGCGAATTGGGCTATGTAAGGTGAAACATAAGATACATCAACCCAGTTCCATGGCAATTTGAATAACCACAAAATAGTAATAATTTGTTGTAGTTCTTGACCATTAAAAACTTTAAAAGTAGAATATAACATAAGCATAAACATAGTCATAAAAAAAGTTAAAAAACCATATCTAAACCATTTTGTTCTTAAAAACTTAGGTGGAGTATGGTTAAAAGAAAATTTTTGTCCTAAAACTCCAAATAGCTGACCTCTACCGCAATACTTATTACAATAGACTTTATTACCTTTTACTATGGAAATTGCAAGTGGTGTAATAAAACATATTAATCCCAACCATGCAAATAAAATATTGAATAATCCAAGAACTAAATATATTATACTAACAATCCAAAGATAATCATTCCATTTTTTTCTTTTACTCATAAGATTCACCTCTATTCTCTAAAGTGATAACGCAACAGGGGCAAATTTTTACACATTTACCACAACCTACACAGTTTGCGTCAACATATGCCTTTATTCCATTCTTTACATTAATAGCATTTTTTGGGCAAACCTTCATACAAGTTCCACAAGCCACACATTCTTTCGAAACGTAAGCAATTTTATTCATTTTGACAACACTCCTTATATTAATATATTAGTATATTATAATATCTTAATATATTTGTCAACAATAAACTTTAGTTTTATCAATTTATTTTAGATGAATATATAAAAATTAAAAAAAATAAAAAAATTGTAAAAAATTCTAAAAAAATTGAAAAAAGGCTTGCAATAGTTTGAAGGGTGTGATATACTAAAGGAGTTGTGACATTAAAAGTTATGATCTGGAAGGTTACAAGTATTTATACTTAGTTTCCAGGGAGCAAATGTCCGTGTAATCGGGCGACAATGCCACTGTTTGTGAATATTGTACTTAAGATAATATAGTAGTGTCTATTACTATGCTGTTTTTAAGTTTTTTCAGGCAGTTGTCATTCGTCGTGCTCGTTAATTAGTACGAAAAGGAGGGCGACTTTTTTTATGGCTAACCAAAAGTTAAGAATTAGTCTAAAAGCGTATGACCACAAATTAATTGATAAATCTGTGGTACAAATTATTAATGCTGCTAAGAAAAATGGTGCTGAGATCTCAGGTCCTATTCCACTACCTACTAAAAAAGAAGTGGTAACTATTCTTAGAGCTGTTCATAAGTACAAAGACTCTAGAGAGCAATTTGAACTTAGAACTCACAAAAGATTAATTGATATCCACAGTCCTAGTGCGAAAGCAGTAGATGCATTAAAGAAAGTGGAATTACCAGAAGGCGTGGAAATCACATTAAAAGTTATGTAATTAATCCAAAAAGTTGGTTGATATAAGTTCTCTTATATTTAACTAGAATGATTAAAAGTAATTTTAATCCGCTGTAGATGTTATAGGAGGTGTTGTACAGTGAAAAAAGCTATTTTAGCTAGAAAAATCGGTATGACTCAAGTGTTCGATGAAACTGGTATTTTGATTCCTGTTTCTGTTTTAGAAGCTGGACCTTGTGTTGTTGTTCAAAAGAAAACTGTAGAAACTGATGGCTATGATGCTATTCAAGTTGGTTTTCAAGAAACTAAAGAAAAATTATTAAACAAACCTGCTAAAGGTCATTTAGCAAAAGCAGGCGTTGAAAACCTTAAGGTTTTAAAAGAACTTAGATTAGAAGATATCTCTTCTTTCGAAGTTGGTTCTAAAATTTTAGCTGATGTTTTCGAAGCTGGTGATAAAATCGATGTTACTGGTACTTCTAAAGGTAAAGGTTACCAAGGTGCTATCAAGCGTCACGGTTTCACAAGAGGTCCTATGTCTCACGGTTCTAAATATCATAGAGGTCTTGGTTCTTTATCTTCTGGTACTACTCCAGGTAAAGTTAAAAAAGGTAAAAAGATGCCAGGTCATATGGGTAATGTACAAATCACTACTCAAAACTTAGAAATAGTTCGTGCTGATGCAGAAAAGAACTTAATCTTAGTTAAAGGCTCTGTTCCTGGACCAAAAGGTTCAATTCTTGTAATTAAAAACGCTGTTAAATTATAAAAAAATGCTTTGTGAAAGGAGGATTTAACAAATGGCAAATGTTCCAGTTTATAACATGAGTGGTGCGTCTGTTGGTACTATGGAAGTTTCTGATTCAATTTTTGCTGTTGAAATCAACGATAGCGTTGTTCATCAGGCAGTTGTTCAATATCTTGCAAACCAAAGACAAGGTACTAAAAATACAAAAACTCGTGCAGAAGTTCGTGGCGGTGGTAGAAAACCTTGGAGACAAAAAGGCACAGGACGTGCTAGACAAGGTTCTATTCGTTCACCACAATGGACAGGTGGTGGAGTTGTATTCGCTCCAAAATCTCGTGACTTCTCTTTTAAATTAAATAAAAAAGTTAAAAGATTAGCTTTAAAATCTGCTTTAACTAGTAGAGTTAATGAAAATAAATTAATGGTTCTTGATGAGTTAAAATTTGATGCTATCAAAACTAAAAATATGGTTGAAGTTGTTAAAAACTTAAAACTTAAAAAAGCTTTATTCGTTATCGAAAATAACGATAAAAATGTAATTCTTTCTGCTAGAAACATCTTAGACATCAAAACTGCTGACGTTTCTACAATTAATACTTATGATATATTAAAATATGATACTTTAGTTGTATCTAAAGATGCTATGAAAAAGATTCAGGAGGTGTACGTATAATGGCTGATTTAAAATATTACGATATTATTAAAAAACCTATCGTTACTGAAAAATCTATGAATGATATGGCTGAAAAGAAATATACTTTTTCTGTACACCCTGATGCTACTAAAAATCAAATCAAAGAAGCTGTTGAAAAGTTATTTGATGGTGTTGAAGTAGAAAAAGTTAACACTATGATTCATAAAGGTAAAGTAAAAAGACGTGGCTATACTTCTGGTCGTACAAGAGTAGTTAAAAAAGCTATCGTTAAACTTACAGAAAAAAGTAAAGAAATCGTACTTTTTGAAGGTATGTAATTTAATTTTGAAAGGAGTGAAAACAGGTGGGTATCAAAAGATATAAACCATATACACCTTCTAGACGTCAGATGACTGTTTCTGATTTTGCTGAAATTACTAAGAAAGCACCAGAAAAAAGTCTAGTTGTTCACATCAAAAAGAACTCTGGCCGTAATAATCAAGGTAAAATAACTGTACGTCACAAAGGCGGCGGATATAAAAAACAATATAGATTAATAGACTTTAAAAGAAATAAGGACGGTGTTCCTGCTAAAGTTGTAGCAATCGAATACGATCCTAACAGAACTGCTAATATCGCTTTATTATACTATGCTGATGGCGAAAAAAGATATATTCTTGCTCCAGTTGGCTTAAAAGTTGGTGAAGTTTTAACAAGCGGTGCTGATGTTGAAATTAAAACTGGTAATGCTTTACCTATGAGAAATATTCCTGTAGGTCAAGAAATCCATAACTTAGAAATGAAACCAGGTCAAGGTGGTAAATTAATCCGTTCTGCGGGTAACGTTGCTCAACTTATGGCTAAAGATGACAAATTTGCTACTGTACGTTTAGCTTCTGGTGAGATGAGACTTCTTCCAGTTGACTGTCGCGCTACAATCGGTCAAGTTGGTAATCCTGAACACGAACTTATCAATGTTGGTAAAGCAGGTAAAAAACGCCATATGGGTATTAAGCCTACTGTTCGTGGTTCTGTTATGAACCCTAATGATCACCCTCACGGTGGTGGTGAAGGTCGTTCTCCAATTGGTCGTCCAGCACCTTCTACTCCTTGGGGCAAACCTGCACTTGGTTACAAAACTCGTAAAGGTAAAAAACATTCTAACAAATATATTATTCATAAAAGAACTAAATAATTTTGTTATTATAGTTAAAAACTTATTCGAAAAATGTAAATTCGATATCCATAAACAGAAAATTAGGAGGATAAAAGATGGCTCGTTCACTCAAAAAGGGTCCGTTTTGTGACGATCACTTAATGAAAAAGGTCGTAGCTCAAAATGATGCTAATACAAAAGATGTTATTAAAACTTGGTCTCGCCGTTCTACTATATTCCCTGAAATGATTGGTCACACTATAGCAGTTCACGATGGTCGTAAACACGTACCAGTTTTCGTAACTGAAGATATGGTTGGTCATAAGTTAGGCGAGTTCGCTTTAACTAGATCATACAGAGGTCACGGTAAAGACGCAGAGAAAAAATCAAAAGTTCGTTAATAGATATTTTGCGAAAGGAGGTTGTATTCAATGTCTAAGGGACATAGAGGTCAAA
>JBKECM010000093.1:0-8242 GCA_047974615.1 Lachnospirales bacterium | reverse complement strand
AACTCACCAACGTATCTTGCACTTTCATCAGTATCAAAAACTTTGTTTATTCTTTCATTATCATTTGAATAAGCCTCAATGATTTTACCATCTTTAAAAACAAGTTTTACATTTTCATAAGTAAAGCCTTGATATAAAGCAGGTACATTATAGGATATAACACCGTTAACGCTATTACGAACAGGTGCAGTATAAACTTCGCCATCAGGGATATTTAAATCTCCAGCACAAGCAATAGCTGGTATATCTTTAATACTAAAAGAAAGGTCAGTACCAGCACCAGTAATTCTAACTTTATCTGTTTTATTCATAAGGTCGATTAAAGGTTTCATAGCTTCGCCCATTTTTTTATAGTCAAGTAAACAAACATCATAGTAATATTCTTCAAAAGCTTCAACACTTGAGTTTGCAAACTGAGCCATACTCGCATTTGGATATCTTAAAACAACCCAGCGTGTATTCGGAACACGTCTATCAGTATGAATAGGCTTAGAATAAAACTTAGAATATATTTGGGCAGCCTCAGAAGGTACATCAGACATCTCAGTGCTATTACCACTAGCACGTATACCTATATAACAATCCATATCGTCCATACGGTTAGTTTCATATTGAGCAAGTGCTTTTATATGCTCTTCCGTAGCACCAAGTTGCATATTTCTCTCTACGCTTTCAGGCACAACATTAAAGTATGGATATGCCCCAACTTTGTATACCTCTTTAATACAGCAGTTTAAAAGCTCAATACCATCAACACCACGACACTCGATTAATACTTTATCACCAGCCTTAGCTTTAACAGATTGATTTACTAAGTTTTTTGCTAATTGCACATTTCTTTGATCCATTTTTAAATACCACCTTTCTTATAACTAACTAAATTTTACTATACTTTACCTTTAAAATCAATAGAAAATATAGTATAATACATTATAAAGAATAGAAAAAATTATTATGGTTTTCCTTTTTTTAAACTTACCTAGTTATATTTTTCTTCTTTGAGTTTTGCACAAGTATTGGAGATATATTATGGAAATAAAAATATCTGTAAGGGATTTAGTAGAATTTGTATATCGTAGTGGTAGCATAGATGCAACTTATAGAGTTATGCGACAAGAAAATGCCTTACAAGATGGTATCCGTCTACATAACCATTTGCAAAGTATACGTAAAAAAGAAAGTAAGCTTTTTAACACTGAATATATAAAGGAAAAAAGCATATCTTTTGAATATAAAATATTAGACTTTATTTTTAATATAAAAGGGCGTATTGACGGTATAATTATAGGTGAAAAAGGAATAATCCTTGAAGAAATAAAATCAACAAGCACACCCTTAAAAAAAATACAAGAACCCACCATAATCTATTTATCCCAACTTAGACTTTATGGATATATCTATAGCCTCCAGAATAATTTATCTAAAATAGATTTACATCTAACATATATTTCTGTACAAGATGAAGAAACAAAAGTCTTTACATATTCAGAAGACCTTTTAACATTAGAAAAATATTTTAAAGAAATTATAGATAAATATTTACTCTTTGCCTCCTTAGAAAAAGAAATAAAAACTAATTTTTTAAAAAGTTCAAAAAAAATAGAATTCCCTTTTAGTTCATATAGAAAAAATCAATATGAGCTTATGGGTAGTGTATATCGCACTATACAAAATAAAAAAACTATATTTATAGAAGCACCAACAGGTACGGGTAAAACTATATCAACTCTATTTCCAAGTATAAAAGCACTCGAACAAGGTATAACAAAAAAGATTTTTTATGCTACTGCTAAAACTATAACAAGACAAGTTGCCGTAGAAACAATAAAAACCTTAAATGCTAAAGGCTTAAATATGCCAACTATCATTTTGACTGCAAAGGATAAATCTTGCCCACATGACAAGCCTATATGCTCCCCAGACTATTGTAAATATGCAAAAGGTCATTTTGATAGAGTAAATAATGGGCTTCTTGATATACTAAAAAATGAACATTTGATTGATATTAATGTAGTAAAAGCCTATAGTGAAAAACATTGTTTATGCCCTCACGAATTTGCATTAGATATTACAAACTTTTCATATTGTATAATATGTGATTATAATAATTTATATAATCCCACAAGTAAGCTACAAAGATACTTTAATGAAGGTGGTGACTATACTTTACTTTTAGATGAAGCTCATAATCTTCACGATAGAGGCTTAGATATGTTTACGACTTCTATTGATTTACTAACAATACAAAATATAAAGCAAAAAATCGGAAGATATCCTAAAGGGAAAAAATATATAAAAAAAATCGAAGAAGAATTTAATATATACAAAGAAGCTCTCGAACCCTTTGAAACAATAGTAACAACAAAACTATCACCTATTATAGTTAACAACCTATATGAACTAAAACAATTTTTAGATGATTTAATTATAGATAATATGGAAAACTCCTCGGAACTTGAAGAATTTATTTTTTTAATATTAGATTTCTTGCGTATAGCAGAACTTTTTTCTTTTAACTATAAAGCTATTATAGAGCGAAAACAAAAAAATATTATTATTACACTTCAATGTATTGATGTTGCACCTTTTTTAACAGAAATTAATAGTTTGTGTAAAGGTATTATATATTTTTCAGCTACCTTAACACCTATGAATTTCTACATAAAAAGTTATGGTGGTGAGGAAGACTGCTTTACAGTAAAATTATCTTCACCTTTTGATGAAAACAACTGTTTAAATATAATTGATGATACTATTTCGACTTACTATAAAAATAGGGCTACAGGTTACGTTGATACTTCACATAAGATTTATTATGCAACAAAAAATAAAGTTGGCAACTATTTTGTTTTTTTCAACTCTTACGAACACCTAAATGCAGTTTATGAAATTTTTATTAAACTTTATAAAACAATAATTGATGCAGATATACTTGTACAAGATGTAGGCTTACAAGAGCATGAAAAAATCAACTTTTTGAATAATTTTATTCATAACCCTCCAAAAACAAAAATTGCTTTTTTAGTTTTAGGAGGAATGTTTTCAGAAGGTATTGATTTAGTAGGTGACAGACTTATAGGTGTAATTATAGTAGGTGTTGGCTTACCTAAGATATCCGTTAAACAAGAGATAATGAAAGACTACTATGAAGAAATAGACAAGGGTTGTGGCTTTGACTATGCTTATACATATAAAGGTTTGTCAAAAATTTTACAAGCAATGGGTCGTCTTATAAGATGTGAACGTGATAAAGGTTTTATTTTACTTATAGATACTCGTTATAGTAAAGAGCAATATTTAAATTTACTCCCCTTCAATAGTTATTTTGTTGTCAAAACAAAGGAAAATATAGAAGGCTTACTCACAAAATTTTGGGAGTAATGTATAAAAATTTTATTATTTATTATATATACTTAGTTCTACTTTTATATTAAAAACAAAACTTTTACATATATTAAAACAAACTTTTACAAACTTATTGACACTTTTGAACAAAAAGTATATAATATGTCTATAATAATTTTATGGAGGTATTTTATGAAAAAAATATTTAAAAACTTATTTTCTGTTACATTATGTACAGCACTTTTAACAGGAACAGTAGCTTCAACTGTTTTAGCTAAAACTTCAACTAATGATGAAGTTACATTTTACATTGTTAGACATGGAAAAACAATGTTAAATACTACAGACAGAGTACAAGGTTGGTCTGATGCTGTTTTAACACCGGCAGGAGAAGAAGTTGTAACTTATGCAGGAATGGGTCTAAGTGATGTAAAGTTTAATAGTGCTTATAGTAGTGATAGTGGTCGAGCTATTCAGACTGCAAACATTATATTAAGCGAAAACACAGTATCATATCCTAGCTTAAAAACGGATAGTCGTTTAAGAGAATTTAATTTTGGTACATATGAAGGTGAGCCTAATGAAACATTATGGCACGATATAGCATTATATAATGGATATGCATCTTTAACAGAACTTATGACTTCTGGTGCTTTTTCTTCTGAATTATTCGCTAATACTACAGCAAAATTAGATGCTGCTAGAATTGAAGAAGAAGGTGTAAATTGGCCAGCTGAAAACTACGACCAAATTACTAGCCGTTTAACAGAAAGCCTTAAAGAAATTTCTGAAACTCAAAGTAAAAATGGTGGTGGCAATGTTTTACTTGTATCTCATGGCTTAAGTATTTCAGCATTACTTTCTGAAATTTGCCCTGATGCAGAACTACCACAAGGCTTTACAAATGCAAGTGTTACTGTAGTTACATATAAAGATGGTAAATATACAGCAGAATCTATAAATGATATGAGTTATGTAGAAGAAGGAAAACTAGAAGCAGCTACAAACTAAACTTTTAGTTATTAAATAAAGCTATTTTGAAAGTAAAATTTAAAATGGACCCTAAGTCAAGGACAAATGGCATCATTGCAAAATGCAATGATGCCATCTTCTTTACAGCCTCTTTATTGAAACTATTACCTTAATCTATTTTTCACTTATAAAGCCATTTTCATCTATATCAACACCAAAGGAAATACTTTCCATATAGTTGTAAAAATCAGCTATTTTTTTATCATCTTCAATTAAATATGTTTGAGAATTATTTGCACTACAAGGCAAAATTTGTAATGAGATATTATTATCCTCATCTACTGTAGCATTTACTACAGCTGTTTTTTCTATATTATTATAAAATATGAAATTTCCTAAACTATAAACTATTGGCTTACCATTATAGTATTCTATACCTTGTAAAACGTGAGGGTGACTACCTATAACAAGATCTGCACCAGCATCAATATAAGCTTTACCTAAATCACGTTGATATTGTTCTGGAGTTGTAGCTCTTTCCACACCCCAATGAACATATACAACAACAAAGTCATTTTCCTCTTTGGCTTTCTTTATTTCCTCAACTAAAATCGTAGAATCATATGTAGTTAGCATACCTGCTTTACTACTTGTGGCATTCCAATCATATACAGGTATAACTCTTGAAGCCCCTAAAAAAGCAAACTTTTTATCGTTTATTTCAATAACTTTACTTTCTTTCGCCTCATCAATATTGTTACCTACTCCAACAAATTCGATATTAGCATTATCTAAAGTATCCATAGAATCTACTAATGCAGTAGTACCAAAATCAAGTGTATGATTATTCGCTAAAGTAGCAATATCCATACCCATTTCAGTAAAAATACTAACATACATAGGATTAACCCTAAAAGTATATTGCTTATCTTCAGCTTGTACACCACGTGTACTAAAAGCAAATTCTTGATTAGCCATAAATATGTCAGCTTCATTAAAAGGTTCCAGTAATTGTTTTGATAAAATACCATCTATACCATTACTATTATATTTGTTTAAAACATAGTCTGATAAATATATATCCCCAACAAAAGTCATAGTTACATCTTCATATGGGTTAAGCAAAGTAACATCAACTGCCTTTTTATCTATAGGCATCATAGAATAATATACAGGTATAATACTCATATCTTCATATGAAAAATAATAGTTCTTATCCCCTAAAAAAAATATACCGTCATTAACATAATACATATCAATGATATTTTCTAAATTATTTACTTTAGTAACTAAAGATGAATAGTCATAGTTAAAATAATCTATCTCTTTAGGTATTTCCATTTTATACACATCTTTATTTTTATCTATAAAACAAACATAGGTATTTAATAGTAATCCCTCTTGTATATTTTCAAAAGTATATACACTTTTTATGTCTTTCAAAGTGCTTATTTCAATTGTTTTTTTCTCATTACTTGTATCTTTGTAATATATATCAAAATAAACTTTACCATCTTTTATATAAATATCACTAACTATATTTTCTGTATAATCTAAAGTAACATTAGCAGTTGTGAACTCATTTATAGTTTTTTCTTTCACTTTACTTTTACGTAAAGTTATTACATCACTTTCACTAGAGTAAGACACATCAAATCCTAAAGCATTAGAAATAAAACGCAAAGGCACATATGTAACACCATCTACAATAAAAGGTTCTTTCTTTTCTCCATTACTATCGACTAAGTTTAAAAAATCATAATCTACTTTAATATTGATTTTATCAGATGGTATATAGTCATTATATATCTCATATAAATTTTCATCTTTATATGTTTCACTCATAAGTTGTACAGTTCTTATATCTTCAAGCCAGTTAACTGTAAGACCTAAAGCTTCTGAAAGATAACGAACAGGTAAATAAGTAGTTCCATTGTAGTTTATAGGTTGAATACTATCTCCTTCGCTATCTATAAACTTTAGAGCTTTACCTTGATAAAAAATATATGGATTAACATAAGTATAAGAACTTTCTTCACTTGCATAAACACTAGTAAAAAATACTCCACATATCATAAATAAAATACAAAACATTATTCTCTTTTTCATAACTTCCCCTTTTGTATAAATATTAATAGCTACGCATCTTTTTGCAAAACATAAAAGGTAACGCCTAAAAATTAGTTTTTTCTGTGTATCTCTATATACACGTCAAATCCATATTTTAAGCCATTCTTTAAAAAATTCTGATTTTTAAGCGAAAGGATTTGTTTTACAAATCTTGGCATTATTGCATTTTGTAATGATGCCATATGTGTAATTAGCTAGTAAGCCACATTAATAAAAAAGTTCCACCAATAAGCCACACTAGAAAAATCAAAACTATAAGTTTAAACTTTTTTCTTTTCGCTATTTCATCATTACCTAATATATTTTTATTTTTTCTTTTTTCCTTCTGTAGATAAAAATAAAGCTTAATTTTTTTGTCAAACAAAAGTGTATATAAAGTAAATATGACCCATACTTCATATATTAAAAATGTTATAAAACTATCATAAACAGGTAAATATCCAAAAGCTTCCCCAAAAAAGTTAAAAACAAATGTAATAACACCACCAACAACTGCCCCAAAAATATATAAGTATTTTACGATATAATATCCTTCTACTAGTAAAACAGCTAAAAAGGCTGCAAATGCTAAAATAATATATCCTTCATTTTCAAAATATCTAAATATTAAATCTATGCTACCAATAACCATTAAAATAATTTTACATTTTTCAAGTGCATTATTTTTTTCCATATCTTCCATTTTCTGTATTCCATATCTTCTAAAATAGGTGAAGTATAAAATTTTCTTCACCTATTTTACATTATAAAAATAAACTCTATTTAACTACTATATTAACGATTTTGTTTGGAACATATATTTCACGTACTATTTCCCCAGTTATTTTTTCGCTAAATAATTCTTTAGCCTTTGCTATAGCAATATCCTTATCGGTATCACGAGGCATATCAAAGCTACCGCGTGTTTTACCGTTTATTTGTAAAGCTATAGTTACATTACTTTCTTGTAACTTATTTTCGTCATATTTGCACCATACATTTTTAAAAACAGATTCTTTATGACCTAAAGCTGACCATAACTCCTCACTTATATGTGGAGTAAAAGGTGCAAGTAAAATAACTAAAGTTTCGGCAGTTTCTCTATCTAAGCCAGACTTACGTGAAATTTCAATAAATTTGTTTGTATACTCCATAAAACCAGAAACAACTGTATTCATAGAAAGGTTTTCTAAACGATTTGTTACTTCATATATTAATTTATGACGTGGTTGTTCAAGTTCTTTGTTGTATTCCACAAAAGAATCAAGATTTTCTATTACAAGTTTCCACACTTTATTTAAGAAACGAGAAGTACCTTCAATGCCTCTATCGTCCCAATCAACATCTATTTCAGGAGGTCCCATAAAAAGCTCATAAAGTCTTAAACTATCACAGCCAAAGTTTTGTACAATTTCATCAGGAGAAACTACATTTCCCTTAGATTTACTCATTTTAGCACCATCTTTACCGATCATACCTTGATTAAATAATCTAGTAAATGGTTCTTTAAAGTCAACAGCACCTATATCATACAATACTTTTGTATAAAAACGAGCGTATAACAAGTGAAGAACAGCATGCTCTACACCACCTACATACATATCGACAGGAGCCCATTTTTTAAGTGCTTCTTTACTTGCGAAAGCTTCATCGTTTTTATTATCCATATATCTTAAGAAATACCATGAAGAACCTGCCCATTGTGGCATAGTATTAGTTTCACGTTTTGCGTGTCCACCACAAGTTGGACAAGTAGTGTTAACCCATTCATCTATACCTGCAAGTGGTGACTCACCAGTAGAAGTTGGCTCATACT
>JBKECM010000072.1:0-2746 GCA_047974615.1 Lachnospirales bacterium | reverse complement strand
CTTTTGACAAAAATTGTGGAAATGGCGTCTTTTTGCCATTTCAGGCGTTTGTCAAAAGTATGAAAATTTGTTTTTTCTTTTGCAATGTGCCATTCCTTGAATTTTGCAACGTTGCCATATACAAGTTACTTTTATACTGTAACAAAATTATCTTACAATACAAAAAGCACAATTCAAAGAATTGTGCAAAGCTATCATATATTTCGATATCCCAATTCCTGTGGTATTACGATAATTACAGGCAGGTCTTCCGACTTAGATATTTACAAACACTATCCTTCCCAAGCATAACTTAGTGGTATATAGTATTCTAAATCATTACGGCAGCAGGTCTGTCTAGGATTTTCACCTAATTCCCTATTATCGTACAATAAAATTGTACGCACCTGTAACTAAATATTTAATTTTATATTATCAACTACTTTTCTACTACTTCTTTATTAAAAACCTTCGTGCCAATACCTAAAAATATCCAAAACAGCATAGTTATTACAACTATATTATCTGTTGACATACCATTTACAATGTACCCTGCAAAAGCACCCAAATAGACAATAACAGCTGCATATTGTACATTAGCATTTTCTTTGTTTATAAGTAATTTAATTTTATCCTTCAAAACAAGGAAACATATACCTATGAAGCTTATTAAATAAATACCGCCGTTATTTATCCACATACTAAAATAAATATTATGAGGTTTATCAACTAAAATACCTTCAGGGAAATCACTATACCATCTGCCTAAATAGTCATAATTTGGAAATTCCATAATGAAGTTATCCGCCCCTTTCCCGATCAAAATCGAGTCTAAAGCCATAGGCAAACTTCTTGACCATATGTAACCACGGTCTGTAAACAACTTTAAATGTTTTTCAAAACCTATATGTTCAGCTTCTTCAAATTCATATAAATTATACTTATCAAGCAAAAATGGCTCTTCACCTGCTACAATGTAAAACATTGCATCATCTATTGAAAGAAATACATTTTCATATTCATCTAAAATTTCTTTTGCTACTAAAAAATCGCCAAAATTTTCTGTAGGTATTGTTTCCGAAGTAAATGTTTCATATTCATATGAATTTAATAAATTTTCATTTTCATAAACTTCAAAATAATCAGCATATGTTGTTATAGCTATATAATCATCGTTATATTTGTAAAAATAAAAAGTATTATCTATTTTTTCATAATCAGAAAAATTTGATTCTGCACCTAAAGCACTAGCAACTTTGTTACTAACTTGTGCATTTAAAGTAGGTATAGCAGTAATTGCTACAATGCTTCCAAAAAAAACAATTAATGAAACTGCAAGTAAAATCAAACCTTCTTTTTTCTTTTTACGAATAAATAAAGTAAATATGCATAAAATTAAAATAAAAACCAAAGCAGCTACTAAAGCTATATATGATGCCTCAGACTTTGAATTATATAAAGTTATCCCCAATAATACAACGTTAACAAGTGATACCAGCTTAATAGGCAGTCTACCATCTTTTATTGCTATAAGCACTAAAACAAATAACATAAACAAAGAGTAACTTGCCGATGTATTTATGTTATACATAGTACTATAACTACCTGAATTATTAAATACTGCTTCGTAATTGCCATGGGTAAGTGTTTTAAAAAACTCAGAATTTAATGGTTGATAACCTAAAAACTGTACAGTTCCAATAAGTCCAACAACAAAAGTAGAAAACAAAATTGAATAAGTAAATACTTTAAAAGCATCATTTTTTTTAAAAAAAGTAATTGCATAAGAAAAAATAATTATATATGAAAAATGAACCCATATACTTTCAAATCTCTCCATAGCACCATGTAATGCCGTAGCTTTATAATCAGAAAAAATAAAAGACAATACAGTTGCAACTACAATTAGAAACCCAAAAAAGAAAAAAGGGTTTTTAAAAGCTTTTTTTAGTTCATCTACAACTACAAATTCACCAAGTCTTTCCATTATATCAGCACACCTAAAAAAAAGTATAACTACTGCCATAACTATAATTACATTAACTTTTATATAGTTAAAATAATCCGTTGGTATATTTACAATAGCTAGTTGCTCTGCTGGAACATCTGCATCTAAATAGTAAACTAAAATAGGTACAATACCTACTAAAACAAACATAATTATTTTATCAATTAAATTAATATCATCTTTATTTCTAATTTTCGACTTGCTCAATGTATTTCCTCCAAATTTAATTTAAACCTTAGTTCTATTATACAAAAAATATTCTTAGTTGTAAAGCAGTTTTTGTGTTTTACATAAAAATCAATTTTCAACAACAAAACTCCGAGGCTCTGCCTCAAACTCCGTAACTTTTAAAAAAGTTAACAAAATTTTTATTTAAAAAAGCATTTTATGCATTTTTTTATTTTTTAGTCAAGTTTTTTCAAAACCTCTATGTTTGGAAAGTGTCCAAAAAAAAATCAGCATAATCACCTTTTGCGAGGGTGCTGATAATGGATAGAAAAAAATATTTGGGAGTTTTTCAATAAGATAATTTCAATTTTTTCCTTACTCACTTAACGCAAAATCGTTGTTTTGCTTGTTCGTAAGGTCGCACTGCCTGGCAGATGCTTAAAAAATTTTCATTTTCTAATTGAAAATTTTCCTCTTTACTGCACAAAAATTACGCTCGACTTAATGATTTGCTTTGCAAATCATCTTGCATGTCGCATAAAATTAGCACTCGTTCCTCGCTGATTTTATGCTATCTCACTATTTTTGTGC
>JBKECM010000058.1:0-3152 GCA_047974615.1 Lachnospirales bacterium | reverse complement strand
CTAGTGAATTATTAAAAGTTATATTCGATGTAGAAAGATCACATAAAAAAAATTTGATAGGATTAGAAAATTTAAAAGGTGAATTAACAGATAAGGAAATAAAGTTTGCTAAAACAACTGCAACCGAGTACCCAGACAACGCAAGATATAATTTATGTAATAATAAAGAATTACTTTTTAAAATTGAAGAAAATAAAGAATAGTAAAAATTAGTATCAAAATAGTATCAATAGACGCAAAAAAGAGCCACAAACCTTTATTTTAAAGGGTTTGTGGCTCGAATTGTGTTATTCCCACTCTGCGTTTTTATTCTTCAAAACAGTATTTATACGTGCTTTGAATACGTATTTATTGCGTTTTTTATATCTTATAACGAATTTTAGCCGTATTATTCAAACTTTTTGTAGCCAAAATGTAGCCAGTTGCTTTTAGTCACCTCAAAACTAATAAAGCACTGGCTATTATTCTGTATGATTATACTTCTCTTAAATTTTTATATGTATCTTCTAAGAACACATACATTAATTCTCGCTTTTTATCGTCATTATCAAGAAGTAAAGTATAAAAATCTTGATTTTGCTCATAGCCTTCTATTAAGGCGCTTTGTACTGCATCAAAATATGCAAATCTAAAATCTTTTAAAGTATTATTTTTTGCACTATCCTTTAAATGTCCATTTTTAAGAAGTAAATCTCTCATTTGGAAAGCAGATTTTGTTGCAACATCAATATCAAAATTTTTATTGTAAGATGAATTTATTTCGTCTATAATTTCTGAGAGTTTTTTCTTTACTTTCTCGTCCATCACAATAGCGTTTGCAGTTGGTAAAGATACTTCAGGCTCTGATTCAATATTACTGGTTTCTTCACCAATCTTTTTTTGTTTAAAGTTAGATGCTGTAATCTTATCAGCAATATCAAAATCGTTACCGCCACCACTAACTTCAATTTCTTTTACAAGATAAGATAAAAAGTTATATTTTTTATGCAAACTAACACTTTCAAAGCAAGTAGCTTGGATTAAAAAGCTATAAAATCTAATAAATCTTTTTATAATTGCTTTTATTTCCATTTTTTCTATTTCAGTAAATTGATTGATTATTTTTATGGACTTATCCAGTAACGACCACATTTTAGCTTTATCTCTTGAACTTCTTTTATTTTGATATAAATATTCGTTAAACGATTCTATATCATCAATATCTAAGAAATTATATTGATCTACTTGTGATTCAACTGCTCTTATGTCTGAGGGTGTTATAGTTTCAGCTAAAACTGTTTCTGTATAAAATGGAGCAAATGATTTTTGAATATCATCATATTCATTTTTAAAATCAAGTATAAATGTTTTCTTATCATAAGGTGAACAAATACGATTAAGTCTTGATAATGTTTGAACTGCGTTTACGCCTCGAAGTCTTTTATCAACATACATTGCACAGAGTTTAGGTTGGTCAAACCCTGTTTGATATTTATTTGCAACAAGTAGTACTTGATAATTATCGCTATCAAATGCCTCAGGTAGGTCGTCGTCAGAAATACTATTCATTACAGATTCAGTGTATTCTTTGCCATCTAGTGAGATTTTACCTGAAAACGCAACTAATGCTCGTATATTTGAGTAACCATGCTTTGAAATATAGTTCTCAAACTCATTTCTATACTTTACTGCGGACTCTCTAGATGAAGTTACAACCATTGCTTTTGCTTTATTACCAAGCTCTGACATTATTCTGTTTTTAAAATGTTCAATAATTATTTCAACTTTTTGTGCAATATTTGTATCGTGTAATTCAATATATTTTGCTATCTTTCGCTTCGCCTTAATAGTTTCAAGTTCAGGATCATCCTCAATAGCTTTATTAATTTCAAAATATGTCTTATAAGTTGTATAGTTTTTAAGAACATCAATGATAAAACCTTCTTCAATTGCTTGTTTCATTGAATATAGGTCAAATGCAACTTTTTTACCTTGTTCATTTAATGAGCCAAATAATTGCAATGTTGTAGGTTTAGGTGTTGCAGTAAATGCAATCATGGAAACGTTGTCTTGTTTACCACAACGTGAAATCTCGTCTTCTATTAAGTCTGACATGGACTTTTCGCTATCTTTAGCTGTTTCAGATAAAGTATGTGTAACGGATTCCATAGCGGCTCCAGCAGTAGAGGAATGAGCTTCATCTATAATTACTGCAAACTTTTTAGATTTAAGATTTCCTACATGCTCGTGTATATACATAAATTTATGTATTGTTGTAACTATAATTTTGGTGTTACTATTAAGTGCATCTGCTAAATCTTTAGATGTACATTTTTCATCCATTACTTTTATTAAACCTGATTTATGTTCTAAAGATAAAACAGCGTTCTGTAGTTGTCTATCTACCACAACTCTATCTGTTATAATACAAATTGTATCAAAAATAGGTTTATTTACTTCATTATGCAAGGAAGAAAATCTATGAGAAAGCCACGCAATTGTATTAGTTTTACCACTACCTGCTGAATGTTCAATTAAGTAATTCTTACTACAACCATTTTCTGTAACATCATTAACCATTTTACGAACAACGTTAAACTGGTGATAACGAGGAAATATTAAAGTTTCCTTATTCTCTTTTTTGCCTGTGTCTGCATTTCTTTTAGTTTCTTTTTGCAAAAAAATAATTTTATCTATTAAATACACTACAGTATCTTTTTTTAATATATCTTCCCACATGTATGAAATATTAATACCACCATTTTTATTATGTGGATTACCTTTACCTGAATTTATGCCTTCTCCACAACCTTTATTAAAAGGTAGGAAAAAAGATGATTTACCTTTAAGGTTAGTACACATATATACTTCATTTAAGTCCATGGCAAAATGTGCAAGACATCCTGCCTTAAACTTTAATAATCTCGTTTTAAAATCTCTATCATACTTATATTGACGAATAGCATCTTCATAATTTTGCCCGCTAGTATTACACTTTAATTCAAAAGTAAAAATAGCAATACCATTTATAAAAATTACTAAATCAATACGTTCTCCGCTTTTATGGTAAACTTCTTCCATAACAGAGAGCGTGTTTTCATTATATAATGCTTCTAGATTAGAGTTAAAAGAATTTGGGGGTTTACGATACATTAGAGTAAGCGTAACACCAT
>JBKECM010000026.1:0-17876 GCA_047974615.1 Lachnospirales bacterium | reverse complement strand
ATGGCTTTTTTAATGTTTCAAGAAGGCAAGAGGGTGCTGAAAAAGTCAAAAAAGAAAAAAATATTACTAATGACAATGGCGCAAAAATAGTGAGATAGCATAAAATTAGCACTCGTTCCTTCGAAGGTGCTGTCAAAAGTTAGAAAAAAATTAATTTAGGAGTTTTTCAATAAGATAATATCAATTTTTTTCTTTTTGACTTTATCAGCACCTTCATTCCTCGCTGATATTATTCTATCTAAGTATTTTTGTGCCTTTATCATTAGTAATATTTTTTTCTTTTTTGACTTTTTCAGCACCCTCTAGTAGTTTAGATAACTTAATAAATGTAATATTTCTTAACTATGACATTAAACATTATAAAGCATCTACTAAAATCTTTCATATTTTAAAAGACTATAAAGATTTCCTTTATAGTCTTTTAAAATATAAGCATATAATAAAGGCTATAAGTAAATACTAAAAGCCTAATTTTTATAAAATAAATTGTACGATTAAAGCAGCTATATAAGCTAAAAATTGTATAAAAACAATAGCAATAATCGGTGAAATATCTATCATCATACCCGGTCCACCTAAAGGCGAGTTATATACCATTTTTCTTATGGGATTCATAATAGGATTAATGATAGAATCTAAAAGATCAACAAAAGTATTTCTTGAACGCACAAACCACGATAATAAAGCTCTAATTAAAATAGCATAAATTAAAATCATAGCAAAAATATTTATGCCCTCAATTATTATAGTTTCTAAAGTCATAAGATCACCTTATCTCGCAAACTTTTTAATATCAACAGCACTAAAAACTTGTTTAGAGTCTTTGTCAATTTCTTTAATCATAGAAGCATCAATATTTACAAGTGCTGGTGCTAAAAGAAAAATTTTATCACTATTTACAGAAATTTGTTTAAGTTCTCCAGAAATAGCATGTGCTGCACCTGATAAAAGGTCAATCATTCTTTGACCAAAATCATCATCTACACCTTCCAAAGAAAAAACAACCGGATTATTATTTTTAATATTATCAATAATAACTAAACAATCATTAAAATTTCTTGGAGCATGAACTATAATAGAAAGTTCTTGACTTTTCGCATAAGCAACATTTTGACTAAAAACTGCGGCTTCACCATTATTACGTTCATCTGCATAATCTCCATAACCATCATCATAGTTATCGTCTTGCTCGTCGTAGCCATCGTCCTCATATTCTTCTTTAAAATCAAAAAAACTTCTTAAACTTCTTGCCATATTATAAATTCCTCCTACAAGTATCTATTTCCAAATATTGCTGTACCTACTCTAATAAAATTTGCATTATTTTTGATTGCAATGTTGTAATCATCGCTCATTCCCATAGACAAACAAGCCTTATGTCTATTATGTATGAAAAAGCTTGAATTGTCAAGGAGTAATTCGTACATTTTATGATAAAAGTTATCAACAGCATTCGCATCATCTAAAATCGGCAAAATAGTCATAAATCCGACAACTTCTATATTTTTCATATTTTTAAGTATTTCAAGAGCTTTTGGAAAGTCATTATAGCTAAACCCCTGCTTATTTCCATCTTCTCCCACATTTACTTGCAAAAATATTTTCACCACAACACCTTTTTTTGTACATTCCTTATTGATAACTTCTGCAAGCTCCATTGAATCTACACTATGTATATAAGCTACTTTATCAACTATATATTTAACTTTATTTTTTTGCAAACGACCTATAAAATGCCAGTTTATATTAAATTCTTTAAAATACTCATATTTAGGTAAAAATTCTTGAACCTTACTTTCTCCAAAATCTTTAACACCTTTTTTTACAAGTACATTAATTTTTTCTATCTCAAAGTTTTTTGACACAGCTATAAGAGTAACATCTTTGTTTGTAGGAGCATATTTTTTTATAGCCTCTTCTTTTTGTTCAAAAACATCTTTATAGTTTTCATATACATATTCAAAATTATCCATAATTAGTAAATTATATCCCCCTCTTCAGCCAAGGTCGCATCTTCAATAATTTTATCATATTGCTTTATATTTGTATTATCTTCCACATTAAGTAAAACAGTGGAATTACCGCTACTTAAGGTTTCATCTATAAAAACTTCTCTAAAAAAAGCAACTCCAGTATTTACAACCAAAACTCCATCGATTTGACTTGCTTTAGGAATTTGATATTCTATAGTATTATCATCTTCTTGAACTAAAATATCACCTTGTTCAAGTATCGTTGTTTGCGACAAAATTTCAGAATAACCTTCTGTATTCGACTCTCTATGTATATCAATTAAAACTTTTTCCACTTCTCCATCAAGTTTACTGAAATAAACATATGTTTCTTCGCCTTCAGTATTTTCAGAAGTATATATAAAATCATTTTTAATAGTTATAGTATCTTTATGTTCAATAGCTGAGGCAGGTATTTTATAGCCACTATAAACAGCATTTTCGAGTTTAACTTTTGCATTACGTATCCCTAAAAAGTCGTTAATACCGTTACTTATTTCAAAAACAACCCTACTTTTATCTCCAACAGATTCAATATACGTAATAACAGAAGGAAGTTCTTTATATTCATAACCATTGTGTACATATATTGTTTTACTCTTATTAACATCTAGCTTATTTTCTTCAATGTACTCATTTTCTAAAAAAATAACAACGTCCCAAATATTGCTTTCTACTACCTTAAAAGCATCTTGTCCACTTTCAATAGTTACAAAAATATTTTGTGTATTAGTATCTTCTAGTTTAGTATCACTTTCTACTATATTGCTAAAGTCATCTACAGTATATTTGCTCTCATACCCATCAATATTATAGCTTACTATTCCACTTTCACTTGCATATTGTGAAATCTTAGATTTCTCTATGTTTTCATCGTAGGAAGTAAGGTCAAAGTTTTCAGAGCCCGATAAAAGATAGCTATTTCTCAAATCTACAGTATATTCTACACTATCAATTAAAGCATAAAAATCCGAAAAAGTATTATAGTTTCTGTTATCAATTTTGTTTTTTATACTAGCGTTTAGGTTTAAAATATATTCTTTATTACCATTATAATTTTCAAGTAGTGATTTAACTGTTAAATCTTCATTTTGCAACTGACTCATAGCCTCTGAATAATACATTTCAGATGTATCGTCTGTTATATAAGCAACTACTCCATTTTTAGCAACTCTATCACCTTCTATAACAGCATATTGCAATTCTCCAGTGTCTGTAGCTTTATACACAACCTCATCTCTCACTATAAGGCCATCATACTCTTTAGGCGTTGAAACAGAACCTAAAGTAATATCTATAGTAGCAAGTTGTTCGCTAGTCATACCACGAAAAACAGAAGTTGCAATCCACACCAAAAAAGCAAGTATTATCATCAAACTCACAATAAAACTTGTTTTTTCAATTATTTTTTTTTCACGTCTTCTAGGTTGTTTTTTCCTACGCTCTTGAACCTGTTCACTATTTGAACGATTATCTCTAACCCTGTTATTTTCTCGCCCACGTGATACATTATTATTTCTCGGCTCACGTCTATCCCTATTATTTGAGGGTCTGTTTCTATTTTCCAAAAAAAATTCCTCTTATCATTTTTATCATATAATTATATTTTACCACATATTATAAAAAAAAGGGAAGGTATAATTATGTTTAAATACATTATAACAACTTTAATCATCTTTTTCAATATATCAATATTTATTTTTCCAACAGAAATAATAAATGGAACAAAAGAAGGGCTTGAAATATGGTTTTATACTCTTATACCTAGTTTATTTCCTTTTGTAGTTTTAAGCACTTTTTTACTTGAATCAAGATATTTAAGCCTACTACCTGACTTTATATTTTATCCTATTAAAAAATTATTAAATATAAACACTAATACAGCAAAGTACTATGTTTTAGCCCTTTTAACAGGTTATCCTCTCGGTGCAAAGATATCATCAGAATTGTATATCAAACAAGACCTTTCAAAAAAAGAATATAAACATACTCTTTATTTTTTTAATAATTGTAGTATTATTTTCACCATAGGCACTGTAGGAATATTATTTTACAACAACAAAAACTTAGGTATTTTTTTGTATACAATACATATAATTTCTTCTTATATTTTAGGTGTTTTATATTCAGATAGAACTTTAAAAACATATAAAATAACTCAATATTTTAATAAAGAGGAAAACATAAAAACCCTTTTTACAAAATCTATAACTAACAGCTTTTATACTTTATTAAATATAGGCAGTTTTGTAATATTTTTTTCTTTCGTAAGTGCAACTTTAGATGCAACGGGCGTCTTTGAAAAAATAACACTACCCTTAATAAATCAAGATCAACTTAAAGGTATTTTTCTGGGCTTACTTGAATTTACAAATGGCATTTACATATTATCAACAGGAGAACAAAATATTTTAACGCTACCATTAATATCTTTTTTACTCGGTTTTAGTGGTTTATCAGTTTTAATGCAAAGTATATTTTTTATAGAACAAACAAAAATATCTCCTTGGCTTTTTATAAAAGGAAAAATACAACATGGTTTACTAGCAGGTTTCTTAACATATATTTTAAGCAAGTTTTTTTATAAAAATATCATACCAACTATTAAAATAGAAAACTATCATAAACATACAGAACATGGTTCTTTTCTAAAAGAACATATTATTACTGAAAATTTCTACCTTAACCCTTTTTATACGATGATTATAGTGTCTTTTTTTATAACAATAATAGTATTTTACTTTTTCTTTAGGAACAAAAAATATAAATACTACTAAACTATTTTTTCAACTGCGACTTTTTTTAGTCAAAAAAAGATAGAGTGAAAGAAACTAATCATATTTTCTTTCATTCTATCTTTTTACTGTATTATATATTATTTATTCTACTTTTTCGATTGTTACATAACCTAAAACTTCGTTATAAGTTTTTTCGGAACATAAGTCAATAGATATGGCAGTAGCCACACCAAAAGTCATAGCTCGTTCAAATCTTTTTACTGTGTTTTCATTTAAAATAACGCCATGTAAAAAACCAGCAACAACAGCATCACCACAACCAACAACATTAACAGGCTCAGTGTCTTTTTGAGTTGCAATATATACACCTTCATTACAAACAAGTACGCCACCACGCTTACCTAAAGATACAAGTACATTTTCTGCACCCTTTTCAAAAAGTTCTTTAGCATACTTAACAACCTCATCTATTTCTGTTATTTCTTTATCAAAAATTTCACAAAGTTCTTTCAAGTTTGGCTTAATCAGAAAAGGTTTATACTTTAAAAAATCAAGTAAAAATTTACCGTTTATATCTAAAATAAGTTTCATATTTTTATTTTCGATATGTCTTAAAGTTTTATCGAAAAAATGATTACAACCTTGTGGAGCTGAACCACCTAAAACTAAATAATTTCCTTCGTCAACAGTACTTATTTTACTAATAAAATCATCAAAGTTTTTATCAGTAACTTTAGAAATATCCCCATTTAATTCTATGTCCGTACTTTTGATTTTAACATTAAGACGAGTAAAATCGTTAATTTCTACAAAATCATGTGCAATACCTTTACGAGTAAATGAGCTTTTAACAAACTCACCAGTAAATCCACCAACAAACCCAAAAGCTTTAGAGTTGCACCCAAAATTTTTCAAAGTACGACTCACATTTAAACCTTTACCCCCAACAAAAAAATTTGTCTCACTAAGTCTATTAATACCTTTTTGTATTTCGCCATCACACTCAACAACATAGTCAACTGTAGGATTAAAAGTAATAGTATAAACTTGGTTACTCATAAAAACACCTAACCTTTCAATATTTTTTTAGTTTATTATATTATTATAGTCATCATAATTTATTATCTCATCAAAATCTGGTCTATGCTTCCTAAATATTTTAACAAAAATATAAGATGATATAAAAGCATAAGTTCCAATATATATCATAGAAAAAATAAAAAATCTATATGTAACATAAGTCAAAACAACATGTAAAAGTATAAGTTCAACTGTACTTAAAAGATGTCCATTCCCTAAAGCCAAAGCTGTTTTAAAAGTTTCAATAACCTTAAGTTCAAACCTAGATAGTACAGGAAAAGCGTAAATAGTTACAATTATAATTTCAAACATAAAAAATATTTGTATTACTATTAAAACTATACCATAATATTTATCAAACAAACCTAAAAGGTAAGATGAATATATACTAAGACCCGATATAGAAATAACTAAAAATAAAATAAGTTGTATTATTGTTGCCTTAATAAAATTTACTTTAAATTGCAGAAAAAAATCTTTTACAACATAGTAACTTTTTCCTGTTACAGCTTTAGTAAAAACATAATAACACGCTGTAGTGGACGCACCTATTGTAAAAATAGGTAAAGAACACAAGAGCCATAGCAAAGACAAAATAATAATATCGGCAACTTTACTTAAAAAAGCAAACAAAGGACCATCGTAATTTAAAAAATCTCTCATAACATTTTCCTATCTTAAAGTTTTACGTGCTTCAAAAATTTCATTAGAAATGAATTCAAATTTTTCCTTTGTTGATTGAAGTTGCATTTGTGAAAATTCATTCATTTTTTCTAAAACTTCACTATTTTGTTTAATTTGCTGTTCCATTTGTAAAGCATATTCTAAAATATTTTCATCAACTTCAGCAAGCTTTTCATCAACGAAATTATAAGCATCTGCAACATATTGTTCGATTTTTTCCACATATTCTTTTTCTTCGTTAGCTATAACATCTTGAGCAGTTCTATATATTTCTGTTTCACTAACTAAAACTTTTGCCGTCGCCTCTGCCTCTGCAATAATTTCACTTGCGTCAGCCTTCGCATTACGTATAATTTCTTCTTTTCTTTTTAAAATATCCATAGCACTTTTAAACTCATCTGGAATATTTTCCAACATATCGTCGATTATGGCAAAAATATCTTCATAATCATTTTCTGCTATCATATATCTACTTTTACCTATTTTTGTTTTTTCTACTTTTTTTAATAATTCAACCAAATCGTATAAGTTATTTTCTAATCTATCCATAACAATTTACCTTTCAAAAAAATCACAAACCTCTTTAGATACAAACTTACTTATATCCTTTGAGGTATAATACATATCTTTAACCATACTAGAACTTAAAAAGCTATATTTTAAATCACAAGGAATAAAAAGAGTTTCAACCCTGTAATCTATATATTTTATACCATTTGCCATATCCATTTCCACTTGAAAATCTTGAATATTTCTTAAACCTTTAATAATATAAGTTATATCTTCTTTTAAACAAAAATCCAATAACAAACCGCTAAAAGATACGATTTTTATATTTTCAAAGGCAGCGTATTTTTTATTTAAAATATCAATCCTTTGTTCTAAAGTTAATAGATGTTTTTTATTACTATTATATAAAACTGCAACATATAGCACATCGCAAACTTTAGATGCTCTCAAAATTATATTTTCGTGACCTAAATGTAAAGGGTCAAAACTTCCGGGATATATAGCACTAATCATATATTACTCTTTTCTATAAAAATAAATATCAAAGGTTTTAAAATTTTTATTTCTAAAAAGATTAAAGCCCTTTAAAAAATTTTCTTCAATCTTATCTTTTGTGGCAACTTCAATGATAACTATTGCATTATCATTTAACAAATCCTTTTTAGAAATAATTTCTAAAGCTTTATTATGTAAATCCATATTATAAGGTGGGTCGATATATATAATATCAAATTTTTCCTTTGTTTCATTTAAAAAATCTAAGGAATTTTTTTTAAGCACAACACCCTTATCCTTATAATTAGCTTTATTTAAATTTTTATTTATAACATCTATAGCCTCATTTGAGTTGTCTATAAAAAAACTATTTTTTGCGCCTCTACTTAAAGCTTCTATGCCTATACTTCCACTACCTGCAAAAAGGTCAAGGAAAGTTATATCCATAAGTTCAAAAGCGATAATATTAAAAACTGTTTCTTTTACACGCGTTAAAGTAGGTCTTGTATTTTCACCCCCAAGAGTAAAAAGTTTCATTCCTCTTTTTTCGCCAGAAATAATATTAATCTTAAACGCCTCCTTATACTATAAGTAATATATATTATACCTTTTTTCAGACAAAAAGTAAACAATTACTATAAAATTATTTCTTTATAAAATTCATCTTTAAATTTTTCTACTTGCAATTTTAAAATTTCATCTTCATCTTTTGGTAAATAATTACCCTTTTCAATTTTTTTCAAGATTTCTTGAACTTCACTTAGTATATTTACATCAGTAAATAAATTAGCTATTTTAAATTCAGGTAAACCGTGTTGTCTTACTCCAAAAAAGTCGCCTTGCCCACGTATTTGCAAATCTTTTTCAGATATTACAAATCCGTCATTTGTAGATGAAATAATTTGCATACGTTCTTTTGTACTTTCGTTTTTACTATTTGTAACAAGAATACAGTATGATTTTTCAGAACCACGGCCTACACGGCCTCGTAGTTGGTGTAGTTGTGACAATCCAAAACGTTCAGCGTTTATTATGAGCATAACTGTGGCATTTGGTACATTTATACCTACTTCAATAACAGTTGTTGACACAAGAACATTTATTTCATTTTTTGAAAAACTTTCCATAAGAGTGTCTTTTTCTTCTTGCTTCATCTTACCATGTAAACATTCAACAGATAGCCCGTTAAACTCAACTTTAAGCTCCTCAGTAAATGAAATAACCGATTTTAAATCTAAAGTTTCATTTTCCTCAATAAGTGGACAAATAACATAACATTGTCTACCCATTTGTATCTCTTTTTTCATAAAGGAATATATCCTTTGTAAGTATGAGTTGTTTACACTATAAGTTTCAATATCTTTGCGATTAGGTGGCAACTCATCAATAATAGAAACATTTAAGTCCCCATATAAAACAAGACCTAAGGTTCTTGGTATAGGCGTTGCAGTCATAA
Source organism: Lachnospirales bacterium (assembly GCA_047974615.1). GTDB lineage: Bacteria > Bacillota > Clostridia > Lachnospirales > CAMZNU01 > JBKEBX01. The sequence goes on along the minus strand of JBKECM010000026.1, from coordinate 8,901 downwards.
CAAGAATATGTGGATTTAAACCCTTATTAGCTAAATCCATTCTCTGTTTAACTCCAAATCTATGTTGTTCATCAGTAATAACAAGACCTAGCTTACAATATTTGACCTTACTTTGAATAACAGCATTAGTACCAATAATTATTTGCCCACTTTGCTCTTTTATTGTATTATATATTTCATTTTTTTCTTTTACCTTTAAGCTACCGGATAAAAAAATTATATCAATATCCATCTTTTCAAACAACTTATTAAATCCTACATAGTGTTGTCTAGCTAAAACTTCTGTAGGTGCCATAAGTACAACTTGATATCCATTTTTAACAAAAATATAACTTAAAACCATAGCAACTGCAGTTTTCCCAGAACCAACATCGCCTTGTACGAGTCTATTCATAGCTTTTTTAGAATTAATATCTTTTTTTATATCTGCCAAAACTTTATTTTGGGCTCTTGTAAGTTCAAAGGGTAATTGCTCTAATATTTCTGAACAGTCAAGGTTTAAATTAAAAATATCAGTATTTTTTTCACTTAATGTTTTTATAGAAAACAAGTTACTTTGCATTAGAAATAGTTCTTCAAAAACAAGACGACGCCTCGCCATAAAAAAGCTTTCATCATCTTTAGGAAAATGTATATTTCTTATAGAAAAATCTTTACTACATAAATTATATTCCTTAAGTATCTTTTCAGGAAAAAAATCTTCTATAAAATCAATACTACTTAAAGCATTATTTATTATAGTACGGAATTTTTTTTGACCTAAGTCACGACCTAAAGAGTAAACAGGTACAATTCTATTTGAGTTTAACTGTATAGGCTTATCTTCTTCAAAATCAGGGGAAAGCAAAACAAATCCTCGCCCTTCTTTTTTGCACTTTCCAACAAAAGTATATTTAGTAAAAAGTTTTAAGTTGCTTTTAACATAGGGTCTGTTATACCAAACAACATTAATGCTTCCCGTTTCATCATAAATTTTACCCTTTGTAATTTGCAGTTTTCCATAAACAGAAACTAAGTTTTCTTTTATATATCCCTCTATAACATTAAGATCATCTTCTAAAACTTCGCTTATTGTTACTTTTTTACTTCGATCCTCATAGGTTCTCGGCAAAAAGTTAAGTAAGTCTTTTACACTAAATATATTTAAGTTATTAAGGGAACTATTTATTTTATCTCCAACGCTTTTAACAGCTTTTACATTTTCAAGTAAGTTCATTTTCACCCTTAAAAAAGGAGCAATAGATTAAATCCACACAGGAAATAAGCCAAAACTCCTTATTGTTTTATTCTATAGATATAATAAAATAGTAAATAGGTTGCCCACCTTCTTGAACATCTACTTCTATATCTTCATATTTTTCTTCCAATTTACTAGCTATTTCACGAGCTATTTCTTCAGTTGTATCTTGACCATAGTATAAAGTTACAAAAGCTTCTTCGTCATTCATAACAGACTCAACAAGCTCAACACCACCATCAACAAGATTTTTTGAAGTATTTATAATTTTGTTGTTATGTAATAATAAGTAGTCGCCTTCGTTTATTTTCAAACCGTCCATTTCCGTATCACGAACTGCATGTGTAATAGACCCAGACTGAATATTGCCTATAGAAGCATTTAAGTTTTCTAAAACCTCATCTATATTTTCAGAAGGCATATAACTTACTAAACAATTAATACCTTGTGGTATTGTTTTAGTTGGTACAACAAATATTTTTTTATCTTTGATTAAATCCTTAACTTGTTCAGCAGCCAAAATAATATTGCTATTGTTAGGCAAAATTATAATATTATTAGCATTAATCTTTTCTATAGCAGTACACAAGTCTTCACTACTTGGATTCATACTTTGCCCACCAGAAATAATAGAGTCACAACCTAAGTTTTTAAATATATTAGTTAAACCATCACCTGAAGAAACAGCTACAATAGCAGTATCTTTGTAAGGTGCTACTTCCTCTTGGTATACACCACCAGAAAGATTAGAATGTTGTATTCTCATATTTTCGATTTTCAAGTTATCTAAACTACCGAATTTTAAAGCTTCTTCTAAAGCTACTCCGGGATTATTTGTATGTACGTGTATTTTCACAATAGTTTCATCAGCAACAACAACAATACTATCACCGATTTTTGATAAACTTTTCTTTAGGACAGTTTCAACATTAGGATTTTCTTTTTCAAGAATTATAAAGAACTCTGTACAATAGCCGAACTCTATATCTTCAGGCTTAATCTGTCCAAAATCAGCACCTATTGAAACACCTTCTTTTACTTCTTTTGATTTTTCTAAAACAACATCAGAATTATTTTTCAAACCTTCAAGCATACCTTCAAGCATACCTTCAAGTATTAAAAGATATCCATAAGCACCAGAGTCTACAACACCGGCTTGTTTTAAAACAGGCATCATTTCTTGTGTTTGTTTTACTATTTTATCGCCTTCCACAAGAAGTTTAGTAAAAAAATCTTCAACATCATTTGCACTATTTTCAAGTTCTTTTGACACCTCAGCCAAATGAGAAGAAACGGTTAATATCGTGCCCTCTTTGGGTTTCATAACAGCTTTATAAGCAGTTTCTTTACTTTTAATAAAAGCATTTACAAAGTCAGAAACATTAGCCTCATTTACATCTTTCAAGCCCGTAGCAATACCTCTAAAAAGCTGAGAAACAATAACACCAGAGTTACCTCTCGCACCTCTTAAAGCACCATTGGAAACGATTTTAGCACATTCCCCAACAGTATTTGCTTCTTGCTTTAAAAGTTCAGAAGCCGCGGCAAAAAAAGTTAAAGACATATTAGTTCCCGTATCACCATCAGGTACCGGGAAAACGTTTAAAGCATTTAAAAGTTCTTTATTTTTTTCAAGTTTATTTGCACCTGCAAAAATCATATTCTTGAAAACTTTACTATTTACAACAGACTTACTCAAAAAAAATTCCTCCTAGATGTTATGATTGAGAACACCGTCAACACAAATATATACTTGGTTAACAATAAGACCTAAACTGTCCTCTATTTTATATTTTACTGTACTAGCAACAACATCTCCGATAGCTGGTATACTAGTACCATATTCAACAATAATGTGTAAAGTAATATCAAGGGCATTATTCTTTAAAACGTCAACTTTAATGCCTTTAGTAAGACTTTCTTTTTTAAGAAGATGTATCAAATCATCTCTAACAGACTTTGCCGCCATACCTACAATACCGTAACATTCAAGTGCAGCAGTACCAGCTACTTTTGCAATAACCTCTGTTTCTATGGAAATAACACCAAAATTAGTTTCAAGTTTAACTGACATATAATACCTCCTAAAATATTAAGTATAAATTTAATTACCATATATAAAATTTTATTATTCTCTAAATTAAACATATAAAATATTGCACTTTAATAGTATACCATATTATCAAAAAAATAGCAAAACAATTAATAGATTTTTGCCTTAAATAAAATAAATTTTCAAAAAATTTTAAAAATTTTAAAAAAGTCATTGCAATTTAGTTTATTTTCTGTTAGTATATTAATGTTAGTCATGGTAATAACTATTAAGGAGGTGCAACCTTATGGCAATATGCTCATACTGTGGTAAAGGAAACCAAAATGGTCGTAAAATCAGTATCACTCGTTCACAAGTTTCTAGACGTTGGAAGAAAACTTGGAAACCTAATATAAAAAAAGTTAAAATTAACGATAATGGTACTCACAAGACTGTTCACATCTGTACAAGATGTTTACGTTCTAACAAAGTTGAACGAATCGCTTAATTTTTTAAGAGGCTATTAAAATTGATTATTCAATTTTAATAGCCTCTTATTAATATAGATAACAACTCATCTATTTTTTAATAAGTAAAAATCCAACTGCACAACAGCCACAACCGATAATTATAGCATAGCTTGTAAAAATAAATGAAATTAATATACCAACCCCTAAGCCGATTAAAAAATAACCTAGAGTAATAAATTTTTTATTACAAAAATTGTATTTTTTATGATTTGAATATTTACTTAAAAAACTATTTTTTTTCATATATAGCTCCCATACTTTTTATAAATATATGGGCATTTTAAAAAATTTATGTATATTAAATCAAATCTTTATTTTTTAAAAACTCTAAATATTTTAATAAGGCAATATTCCAGTGAAAATAATCATGTCCTAAATCGTCAAAATATGTTTCAAACGGGATTTCAAGCTCTTTTAATAAACTTACATAAGCTAAATTTCCTTCATAAAGAAAAGGTATTTCATCATTTTTCCCACATGTTAAAAATAGAGTTTTGATACGATCTTTATTTTTTTCAGTAATTTTATATAAACAATTTTCTTCTAAAACCTCACCATCTTGTGTAAAAATGTCTTTAAAGGCATTATATCTACCTTCTGTATTTTCCAAAAAATCTTCCTGTTTAAATAAAGCCCCTGAAAAAGTACCTATACCGTTAAAATTTTTTGACAAGATACCAACTTTAATTGCACCAAATCCACCCATAGATAAACCGGCAACAAAATTATTTTCACGCTTTTTCATAAGACCAAAAGTATTTTGTACAAATGTTACTACTTCATCTTCAATATAAGTAAAATAGTTAAGTTTCTTACTAAACGCACCATTTGTATAAAAACTATTAAAACCCATAGGTGAAACTATAGCAACCTTAAATTTATCAGCATAAGCTATTGCTTGAGTAAGTAAAAACCAAGAATCATTATTTCCCGAATATCCATGTAAAAGATAAAGCACTTTAATATCGTCTTTTTTTTCTTCTAATAAAAAATCAGGCACATATAAAGTAACTTTAACATTAGTATCAATGCACTTAGACTTAAATTCAAAACTTCCAAACATAAATGACCTCCTAAAAAAACTTGTTTAAATTTTCTAAAAAAAATGTTATACTTATAATGAATAGAAACTAATAGTAAATATTTCCTTTATTATAGTTTACAACAAATCATTTTATTTAGCAATATATTTAGGAGCAACTATGAAATTAAGTGATAATATAAAATATATTTTAAATACCTTATATGAAAACAACTTTGAAGGCTATATTGTAGGTGGTGCTGTCAGAGATTTTTTATTGAACAAAGAACCAAAAGACTTAGATGTAACAACAAACGCAACACCTGATGAAATTAAAAAAATATTCCCTAAAACCTATGATACTGGAATTGAGCATGGCACAATAACAGTAGTAGTGAATAAGGAAAATATTGAAGTAACAACATATAGACTTGACGGAGAATATATTAATAATAGAAAACCAAAGGAAGTTGTTTTTACTTCATCGCTTTACGAAGACCTTATAAGACGTGACTTTACAATAAACGCTATGGCGTATAATGAAAATGAAGGTCTAATTGATAATTTTCAAGGAAAAGAAGACTTAGATAAAAAGCTTATTCGAGGTGTGGGAGATAAAGAACAGCGTTTTGTCGAAGATGCCTTAAGAATTTATAGAGGTATACGTTTTTCTGCTCAACTAGGGTTTTCAATAGAACTAGAAACTTTAAAAGCAATGAAAAATCAAGTATACTTGACAAAAAATTTAAGTGTAGAACGTATACGAGATGAATTTTTAAAGTCTTTAAAGGGCAACTATCCAGAAAATTTATTTTTTTATACTGAGCTTTCGATATTAAAATATTATGATACAAATTTTTGTACATACTTTGAAAAAAACTTAAATTCTTTAATTTTATTGTTACAAAAAAATATTTTAGCTAAAAATTTAAAAGATGATTTTCTTCTTTTAAGCCTTTGTTTTTTAGACTATGATATATCAATCCTTGAAACTTTTTTAAAAGATTTCAAAGTCAAAAATAGCGATACAAAAACTGTAATAACAATAGTAAAAGCCTATAATTCAGTTAAAAATTTAAACTTTGAAACTATACAAGAATATGACATAAGAAAGCTACTTAGTATCTTTGATACAAATATAATTTATGCTTTTTATATCTATTCTTTAACTCACCCAACTTATAACATTGAAGAAAAACTAGCAAAAAATGAAAATATGCCTTATACTATTAAAAGTTTAGATATAAATGGAAACGACTTAATCTCCTTAGGGATAAGTGGAAAAGAATTAGGTGCTACCCTATCACTTTTACTCGAAAAAGTTTTAGAAAACCCATCTTTAAACAAAAAAGATACCTTAATTAGCCTTTTAAAGCTATAATTTTAGCTATACTATTATTCATAAAGTAAAACAATCAAAAATAATTTACCTTTTATTATAAAAATAGCATAAATATAAAATTACAACATAAAATCTATAGTACCTAAGGAAAAGAATTAGAGGTGAATTATGAAAACAACTTTAGATTATGAAAACGAACTTATAAAAAGCTTTATACATTATGGAGTAGAAATAAAAGATATTGAAAAAAAACCAAAAACAAATAGCTATCTTTTTACTGCAGATAATAAAAAATTGTGCATAAAAAAAGTTTATGCAAAAGATAATGTAATAGTTACAAATTATGAGTTACAGCAAAATATAAAAGACATTCCAGAACTTTATATTGAAAAAATCGAAAAAACACTTACAGATGATACTTTTTTAAAAATCAATGATATTACTTATGTTACTTTTAATTCTATAGACTCTATTGAACTTGATTTTAATATTAAAGAAGATGCTTTTCTTTTTTTTAAAACACTCCAATTAAAAGAAAAACTATTTGAAAATATGCATTTAGAAAATGAAATTTTTACACATTTAATTGAAAATAGACCCTTAGATCTAGATATATCAAAAAATAATGATATTATAAAACAACTACATAAAAACGTACAAAACCAAAAGAAAAAATCTGATTTTGACTTTAGTTTTTTAAAATATTTTTCACAAATTTCAGAAACATTGTTAGAAACCGAAAGCTTTTTAGAAAATAATGAGTTTTACAAAAACAGAACTTATAATATAATTTTAAATAGTACATATATAGAAAATTTTAAGGGAACACCTACAATAAAAACACCATACACCTTTTGTTATGGTTCAAAATATGTGGATATATACAACTTTTTATATAGATATATAAAAAAAACTAACACTGAAAACTTAATACCTTTCGATGAACTTATATCCTCATATATGAAAAATATGTGTGAAGATGAAAAAAAACTAATAAAATATTTATTACAATACCCTTTTAAATATATAAATATTATGGTACAATATTATGACAAAAAAAGAAATTTTGTTCCAAGAGAAATTTTATTTGATCTTGAAGAACAAAAAATTTTAAATGAAAAAATTAATAATTTTATTAATTAATAGGTGAAAAAATGGATTCAAATGATAATAACAACAATCGACAAAAAGAAAATTCAAGGAACGTAACTTCTGATAGACAAGTTCAATATAGAAATTCGCCTCAAGGTAGACCTAGTCAAAATCCTCAAAGAAAAAGACCTAGTCAAAGTTCCTTACGTCAACGCAAGCCTGAAAAAGACACAAAATCTATGCAAATTACTTATATAGCAATAGTAACGGTAATGATTATAGTATTTATGTTATTTTTCTTTTTTATGTTTAAAACTATGTTCCCTGATAATGGTAACGATAGCACAACAGTTAACAATAATATTGAACAAAATGAAGTAATCGAAGAAATAAACAATGAAGCAATAGCAAACTATAAGACTATGACTGGCTTTGTAAAAGAAATTAGAAAAAATAGCTTAATTTTATTTGATATAAACAGTCGAGGCACTATAGAAATCTTTGTTGATAACAAAACAACTATAACAGATGCATATAACAAAAAAATTATTTTTTTAGAAATAGAAGTCGGAGATGGTTTCACAGTTGAATATCATAAAGATAACTTTTTAGCAAAAACAATTCAAAGTGCAAAAGACTATTATGAACATAAAAATATTACCGGCGTTACAGTTGACCCAAATGATACAATTTTATATGTACATGGTAGAGAATATAAATATGACATTAACACAATATTCTTATATAACGGAGAAGATGCTTCTATAGAAACACTAAATGAAAAAGATACACTTGATATGAAAGTCATAGGTGACACTTGTTATTATATTAGTGTAAAAAAACCTCATGGTGGTTTGATTTTAACAAGTCGTGATCATATAAAAGATGGTACAATAGAAGTTGACACAGACGAAATACTTTATATAGATGATGTAGATACAATTACTTTAAGTGAAGGTACACATAGAGTTGTAGTTAAAGGAACAAACATAGAACCTTACGTTTATGACTTTACAGTTACAGGTACGGACTTCGTTACCCTTGACCTAAGTGTAGTTGAAGAACGAAAAAGTACAGTTTCCTTTACTGCAAACGTAGAAGAATTTACACTTACATTTAATGAAGAAGTAACAGAGAACTTTAAGTCTGGAGATACAATAGATGTACCATATGGCACTTATGAAGTTACTATAGAACAAGAAAATTATGAACCATATACAGCAACCGTTCAAGCAAACAGTCCAACAGTAAAGGTTGTTGCAGACCTTACACAGATAGAGTTGTCAAGTAAAATATCTATTTCAACTACGCCTGAAGGTGCACAAATATATGTAGATAATAACTTTATTGGCACATCACCGGTGGAACAATCTGTAGAATATGGCTCACATAACATTAGTATTAGTATGGAAGGCTACAAACTAATTTCTTTTGTGATTGATGCAGTTGATCCACTCCATAAATATAATGTTGTTTTACAAAAAGAAGAAGAATAGACAACAACCAATGCTTAAAAATACAAAAAGAGGCTGTAAAGAAATAGGCTTTTTCTGTGTCAGTTACATAAAATCAAACTTTTTGTGTATTTCTGTATACACGGCAAAGTTTGATTTTACGCACTTCCTTGAAAAATCTCAATTTCTTTAA
>JBKECM010000198.1:0-37893 GCA_047974615.1 Lachnospirales bacterium | reverse complement strand
CATGAACTACTGCTAACTGCCATATTATATTTCCTTCCTAATTAAAAAATTAAGCTTTATAGTCTACTTTAGACTGAACTATGTTTCCTGACTCATCAAGAGTTTCAGTTGCCATATTTATTAAAATTTCTTCATCAACAACCTCAATACCATTATTTTGATAATAACTGCTTTCTCTTTCATAAGCTTGATTTGATGTTTCACCAGAGCCAACCTCTACAGATAAAGCCCCAACATCAACGCCTTGTTGTCTTAAAGTATCTTCTAAGCTTTGGAATTGACTTTCTATAAGTTCTTTTACTCTTTGATTTTCTGCAATAAACTGTGCAGTAATAATTCCATTATTTGTAGCTATTTTAAGAGTAACATCACCTAAATGTGCTGGTTTCAAAGCAATTTTAATTTCAGAAACATCTGCTTTTACTTCGACTTTCATTTTATCAAGTATTTGATTTACAACTTTAAAAGTATCTGTATTGTTATTTCTATAAACTTCAGCACTTTCAGTTTTAACAACTTCTTGATAAACAACTTCATTTTGAGTATTTAATGCCGCTTGATTAATTGTAGTTTGTATACCATTGTTTTGATTTTGACTTTGTGATTGATTTTGCCCTTGACTTTGTCCTTGTTCACTACTTTGAGTAGCTACAACTTCAACAACTTCTGGAGCAGTTTCTTCAACAACTTCTTCTGTAACAGTTTCATCTGTTGAAACAACACTTTGTTTTTTAACAACTTCAACACTAACAACGTCATCTGCTATTGTATCAGAAACATTTGTTTCATCTACAGCACTTTCAGCATTTTTAAGTTTCTCAACTAAATCATTTAAAATTTCATCAACATTTATGTTTTCGTCAAGATTTGCATTAATATCTTCTAAAATAATACTAGCACTATCTAAAAACTCTTTCATATTTGACATTGATAAAAAGTCAAAGTCCTCCCCTAGAATATCCTTAAGACCGGCGAGTAAGCTTTGCATATCAAGTTGACCATTTTCATCAACCATTGTAGCAATTTTTTCGCTTAACTCCTCTACAGGTATGTTGAACATATTTGAAATTAAAGCTAATAAATCTTCAAGACCTTTAGTAACCTTGGTAGTTTCCTCATTTTCTAAATCTTCCAAGTCTTTAGTATCTGTTTTTTTAGTTTCATCAACCTCTGTACTTTTCGTATCTTGAATTTGATTACTTTCTTCGGTTTTAGTACTATTTTTTGCGTTCTCAATTTTTTCTTTAGCTTTATTCTCATTGTTTTTCTCTTGAATTCTTTGATTTTCCTTATAATAAGAATTATCATTACTAGTATTGCTTTTAGTTTTGTCTAAAACATCATTAAAGTTATTACTAGTACTTGAACTACTATTAGTTCCAGAACTTTTATAACTTTTTGTAGCTAATAATTCACTACTTAAACTTCCTACTTCCATTTTTTCACCTCCTTAAATTTTATTTAATACTAATCTATATTAAAAAAGTATTACAAATTTATTCTGCGGGTGCTGTTAAAGAAGGTGCTAGTAGCTTCGCTACTGTAGCAGCGTCTTCTGGAGGCATTTCTGCTAAAACCTCACCTGCAAAAGAGTTTGAAACTTCACTCAATATTGAAACAACAAGTTCAATATCTGTTAGCATCATTTCTTCAAGAATACTGGCAACACTATCTGGCTCCATAGAACTAAAAGTTGCTATATAGTCATCAAATTCTTCCTTTGCGATTTCAATACCTTTAAGCTCAGTGTATATTCTTTCTGCATTTTCAGCATACATAGATTCATAAAATTGAAGAAACGCTTCAGTGTCAGCATTAGCAACAGCTAAATCAAAAGCCTCTTTCTCTTCCAAAAACTGTAAATATGTATCTTCAAATTCTATTAATCTATCGACCTCTTCCTCAGAAGAATTAAGCATTGTTTGTAAATTATCAATCTCAAGTTTTAAACTTTCCACTTCACCTAACAAAGCTTCATTTTCAAGTTGTACTTCTTCCTTAGTTTTATTATATTCCACACTTGTGTCAGTAGGCTCCGGAAGCAAACTCCCAATAACAGGAATATTAACCAAATAAGGTCTTAAATATTTATCTCTTATATCAAAAACATTAAAAAACAAAACTGCGATAAAAATACCAATTATACCGAAAAAAATTACATTATTTACAATTTTTCTTGCCTTGGATTTTTTCCAGTTAAGTTTTCTTTCTCTCTTTTGAGCTTTTTTTTCAAATTTTTTATTTTTTTTATCTATTTTTTCTTGTTTAGCTAATTCTTTAAGCTCTTGTTTGCCTCTTTTCTTAGCCTCACGTTCTAGTTGCTTAGGTGAAAGTTCAGTACTAACATCAGTAGCTTTCTCTTCTTCTTTAATTTCATCTTTAACTGACTCAGCCATTACTCACCCTCCGCCTTTTTAGAATGTTTATAAGTAACAATCTCATCTAAAACCTTTTGTTCACGACTTAAAGTTTCACGATAGAAAGCTTCTAACTTCTTTTCTTTTAGTTTTTCATAAGCCTTACGCTCTTTCATAACCTCAAGAAGACTTTCCTTTGCCTTCTCCACATTTTTTTCTTCACGAATAATGCGTTTTTTTTGTTTTTCTATATCACTATCAAGTTTTTTCACAAAATTAATATAGTTATTATACTCAATTACATTTACTTTTTCTGCAACTGCATCTTTTTGAAACTTTAGAGAATTAACTCTTTTTACTTGCAATTCTTCAAGTACGTTTTTTTCTCTCTCTAAAATTTGACTAGCCTTACCTAGTTCAATTTTTCTTTGCTCTTCAATTTTTTCTTTAACGTTAAGTAAACCGTTTAATTTAAAATTAAAACCTTTCACAATTTATCACACCTTTAAGATTTAGAAGCAATATCACGCATAATTGAAAGTGTTTTGCTAAACTCAATATTTTCAGAAGTACCTTGTACTAAAAAATTATAAATATCTTTATTTAAAGCAATAGCCCTATCTATATCCGGATTACTACCAGATGCATATGCACCTACAGTAATAAGGTCTTCAGCTTCTTTATAAGCAGCCATATTCTTTCTTATTTCACTAGCATATTTTTTTTGTTCAGGTGTTACAACTTCACTCATAACCCTTGATACACTAGCCAAAACGTCAATAGCAGGATATTGATTTTTATTAGCTATATTTCTTGATAAAACTATATGTCCATCTAAGATACCACGAGCAGTATCCGTAACGGGTTCAGTTAAATCATCACCATCAACTAATACAGTGTACAATGCCGAAATAGAACCTTTATCTGAATTTCCAGCTCTTTCTAAAAGACGTGGCAATGCAGCAAAAACGGAAGGAGTATATCCCCTTGAAACTGGAGGTTCGCCTATAGCAAGACCAACTTCACGTTGTGCCATAGAATAACGAGTCAAACTATCCATAAATAAAAGTACATCGCCGCCTTGTTCCCTAAAGTATTCTGCTATACTTGTAGCAACTTCGGCAGCTTTAAGACGTACCAAAGCAGGTTGGTCACTTGTAGCAATAACAAGTACGCTTCTTTTCAAGCCTTCTTCACCTAAGTCTTTTTCTATAAACTCACGCACCTCACGACCACGTTCACCTATAAGTGCTATAACATTAATATCAACCTTAGTATTTCTAGCTATCATACCCATAAGAGTGGACTTACCAACACCAGAACCGGCGAAAATACCAACCCTCTGACCTTTTGCCAAAGTAAGCAAACCATCAATAACTTTAACTCCCAAAGGTAGTATATCCTTTATACGATTACGGCTCATAGGAGAAGGAGCAGCATTTGAAACTGAATATTCATTATCAAATTTCAAAGGTCCTAAACCGTCCATAGGCTCACCAAGTCCATCGAGTACACGTCCGAGTAGTTGCATACCAACCTTTACAGTTAATGGATTCTGTTGTGCTTCAACAACAGAACCGGGTCCAATACCTTCTATAACACCTAGTGGCATAAGTAAAATATTGCTCCCTCTAAAGCCAACTACCTCAGCAGAAACATAATCATTTGAACGAATATTTTTCATTATATGACATAGTGTACCAACAGAAACATCAGGGCCTATTGACTCAATAGTTAAGCCAACAACTTGCGTAACTCGACCAAGTTTTTTTACGTTAATATTTTCTTTAGCACCTTTATACTTCTGTAAATCCATAAAGCCCTCAATTTATCTTTCTTCTAAAATTAAAGTAAGATTATTTATTAAACTTGTTTTTATATCTTTTAAAGAACAATCGATAGCACCATATTCAGTATCAATTAAGCAATCATTTTTTTCTAAGGTAAAATCTTTAATAACCTCTATTATTTTACTACTATCTATGATTTTTTTTAGTTCGTCAATTTCATCTAAAACTATAGGATAATCACTTTCAGAAACTTTCACCGTAACTTTATCAACTACAGTTGCATTTTTAAGACCTCTTTTAACCAAGTGTAAAATAACTTTATCATCTATCAAATGATACGAATCTAAAAGGTTACCAACAACATCTTTAATTACGTCAACAACTTCAATTTCAACATTATCAATAATTTGCATTTTCTCAAGACTTGCTTCGTCTAAAGTTTGTTTTGCTTCACTTCTCAACTGTTCAGTTTGACGTAAACCTTCTCCATAACCTTCTGCATTACCTTGAGTAAGACCTTCGTTATAGCCTTCTTCAAAACCTAAATCATAAGCACGTTTCTTTTCTTCTTCAATAATTGCTTCTGCCTTAATTTGAGCATCTTCTACAATTTTTTTTGCCTGTATTTTAGAAGCTTCAAGAATGTTGCTTATTTCATTCATTTTGCCTTTAGCTTTACTTACAGTTACAGAAGAATTTGTATAACCAACGTCTATAACTGCTTTAGAGCCATCTAAAATAATATTTGAAGCTTTTACAATCTTAGACAATTAGTTCATCTCCTCCACCAGAAGCAATAACAATTTCTCCAGCATCTTGTAACTTTCTTATAACATTAACGATTTTTTGTTGAGCTTCTTCCACATCTGTACGTCTAATAGGTCCCATAAACTCCATATCTTCCTGAATCATTGAAGCAAGACGTTTAGAAAGGTTTGCAAAAATAAGTTGCTTTAATTCATCACTAGAGCCTTTAAGGGCAATAGCAAGTTCTTTATTATCAATATCTTGACGTAAAATAGTTTGTACCGTTTTATTATCAAGATTAAGTATATCTTCAAATACGAACATTTTCTTACGAATTTCATCAGATAAAATCATATCTTCTGTTTCCAAAGTTTCCATAATGTGCTTTTCAGTAGCACGGTCAACAGCATTTAAGATTTCAACAACTGAATCTATACCACCAACGTTTGCATATTCTTCTGTCATCATAGCAGATAGCTTTTTTTCTAAAACTTTTTCAACTTCTTTTATAACTTCCGGAGAAGTTGAATCCATTACAGCTATACGACGTGCAACATCAGCTTGTTTTTCTACAGACAATGCAGATAAAACTTCAGCAGCTTGTTGTGCAGGTAAATAAGATAAAATAAGTGCAATAGTTTGATTATGTTCATTTTGTATAAAGTTAAGAATTTGACGTGCATCAGTTTTTCTAATAAAATCAAATGGTCTAACTTGCAATTTAGCAGTAAGACTTGATATAACATCAAATGCTTTATTTTCTCCAAGTGCTTTTTCAAGAATACGTTTAGCATAACCGATACCACCTTCGGCAATGTAGTCTTGTGCCAAACAAATTTGATAAAATTCTTCAAGAACAGCTTCCCTTGCAGCAGGTAAAACAGAAGTAGTATTAGAAATTTCAAGAGTAAGGATTTCAATTTCTTCTTCTTTTAAATATTCGAAAATTTTCGCAGACACTTCAGGACCAAGAGCAATAAGTAATATTGCAGCTTTTTCCTTACCAGTCATATGAATTTGTTCTTGAAAATCCAAATCAAATTCGTTACTCATCTACTCCCACTCCTCATTCAACCATGTTCTTAATAAATTTGCAACTGCAGCAGGTTGCTCTGTAACAAATTTATCAATTTGTTCTTTAGCTGCAGATTGTTTTTTAATTCTTAATTCTTCAAGTCGCTCTTGCTCGATTTGTTCTTCAAGTTGAGAAGATACTAAAAGGTCTTCAACAGCGAGTTCTGGTTCAACTTCCTCTATTTCTTCAACTTGAGTATTTCTAATAATCAATACGGCAAGTAATATAATAAGTAATGCTAAACCACCAAACATAATATATTCGCTTAAATCAACTGTAGCAGGTACACTATCTACAAAAATAGGAACCTCTAAAGCACTGATAGAAACGTTATCCATACCAGCAGCAACTTGAACAGTTTGTCGTATTTCATCAGGAATTTCTAAAACATTATAATCTATAGACTCCTTGTATTCGTCCCAGCTCAAGTCACCAAGCATTTCATTTTCTGTTAAATATTCCTCATCATAATATACATAGTCGTATAAAACGAGTGTTAATGCACTAGAATCAGGATCAAAAGTGCCACTTGATTTTTCTCTCATAGTTTCAACAACATCAACATAGTAATCTTTTGAAACCGATTGATTATCAGCACTATATGATGCACCTGTATCCGTTACATAGTTAGCCGCTTCATTATCGTTAGCACCTACTCCAACTTCATCACCTGCAGTAGCATTTTCAGCAGAGCTTTTATCTGTTGATTCACGATAAGTAACACCAGTATTTGTGCCTTCTATAGGTAAATATTGCGTAGAATTTACCGCCTCTTTATCCCACGTATAGCTCACATTTGCATAAATCTCTACATCATCATATAAAGCAGAAACTAAAGAACTTATAGAAGTTTCAAGTTCAGCCTTTTTTGCTTTTTCTACATCTGTATTCGTTGATGAATAAATACCACTATCTTCAGCTGAACCTTCATATAAAAGATTAGCATTTGTATCCATAATATCGATATTTTCAAGATCTAAACCTATAACAGCACGAGAAATATATTTAGCAACAGCAGCAGCTTGCCAATCAGTAAATTGTCCTGTAGTTTTTAAAATAACACTTGCAGTTGCAACATCTTCATCTTCTAAAAAATAATTCGTTTTTTTAGGTAAACTTATTTCTACGGTTGCACTTTCAACTCCGTCAAAATTTTGTAAAGAATATGCAAGTTCAGATTCTTCAGCATTAATCAAAATTTCACTTTGAACAGTTTGAGTAGTTCCTATACCAATTAAGTCAATAGCATCAGCAAAAGTAAAGTCATTATCTACACCAGCAATAGTAGTTGTAGATAAGTACATTCTTGCTCTAGTAGCATCAACATCTTTAACGTAAATATCCCTTGCATTTTTACTAACTTGAGTCTCTATTCCAGCCTCAGTAAGTTGAGCTTCTACATCAGTAATAGTTCCAACTTCTTCATTTGTCATAAGAGCTTGCCAGTTAGGTCTTGTAATATAATATATAGATGCAGCCGCAACGGCAACAAGCACTAAAGTTGCAACTATTAATCTAATTTTTTGATTTTTTTCTAATTCGTTCCATTTATTTTGTATTTGCAACAAAATGCCCTGCAACCTAGTTTTCATTTACTCACCACCCACTAAAAATTAAAGTTGCACTTGCATAATCTCTTTATATGCGTCAATAACTTTATTAGTTATTTGTACAGTATAACTCAAAGTTGATAAAGCTTTTTCTTGAGCCATAGTTACAGCTAAAATATCGTCTGTTTTACCAGAAACGAAATCAAGTTGTAGACTTGTAGCAGTTTTTTGATAGTCAGAAGTTTCTTCGACTAACCCCATAGCAGCATTAAAAATGTCACTAAAAGCTTCACCACTAGGTGTAGTAACATTTTGAGCAACAACTTCATTTTGATGTTTTATAGTTTCTATATTAAATAAAGTATTTTCAATTTTCATTTTACCCTCCTATGTTGGTTAAATTACACACCAATTTCCATAGTTTTACTTACCATACCTTTTGTTGTGTTCATAGCAGTAATATTAGCTTCATAAGAACGTGATGTAGAAATCATATTAACCATCTCATTTACAATATTCACGTTAGACTGTTCAACATACCCATTTTCGTCAGCATCAGGGTGTTCAGGGTCATATACAAGTTCACCTTGTGTATTTGTTGTTTGTATACTTGAAACTCTAACACCTTTACCACGGTCATATGTACCAACAGCATCACCAAAATATTCAGAAAAAGGTTTATTATTTGATTTTTCCTCAAAAAGAACAGTTTTTGCTTTATAAGCTCCACCGTCTTCTGTTCTTGTTGTATTAACATTAGCTATATTTTCAGCAATTATATCTAATCTTGCACTTTGTGCCGTTAAAGCACTTGCAGAAATATTCATTGAATTAAAAAATGACATATAAGCCTCCTATTTTGCAAAAACAGCATTAATTCTTTTATAGTTATTATTTACACAAGATACTAACATATCGTATCTTGCTGAATTTTGATACAAATCAACCATCTCAGTTTCTATATCAACGTTATTTTCATCAAGTCTGTAACTAAAACCTTGATTTATAACAGTTGGAACAACTTTATCTAAATTTAGGACTCCCGTTGTTTTTGCCTCATCTATAGCACTAGCTAAGTAATCTTCAAAAACTACGTCACTTCTTTGAAAGTTTGGAGTATCGGCATTAGCGATATTGTTTTGAATTACTTCATTACGCAATACCGTACCTTGCATTCCTTTTTCTAAAATATCTAATTTTGAATATAAACCATCAACGAACATAAAAACCTCCTTTTACATATACTTATTATAGTATAAAAAAGAAAAAATATTTAAAAAAACATTATTTTCCCATATTTTTATTTTTAAAATCAAAATACGAAAAATTACTGAGTATTTCTTTGAATTTCTCAATTTCACTTTTAAAAAACATATCGTCACAATTAAGTGAAAACTTGCGATAAAAAGGGTTATGCTTTTCAAAAGTTTTTAAAGAAATCTTTTTATACTTTTCAAATGTAACTTCATCTATACAAAAATCATCTAAAATCAAATGAACTTCCTTCATTAGTTTACTACAAAAACTAACATCACAGTGTTCAAAAACAAAATAAAAAGAAATTTCATTCTCAAAAAAGTCAAAATATAAAGAAACATTATAACAATATGATATTTCACCGAACCTAATTTTCTTTAGTAACAATTCATATCTTAATATTATCATCATAATAAAACTATAAGGCGTTTTACTCAAAATCAAATTATGTGTAACATAATCATCTTCAAGTTTCAAATCATCAATTAGTATGTCACAACTTTTTAATTTTAGTTCCGCAATAAATTTTTCAAACATAAATTTTAATATGTCTGCATCATCTTTATTAGAGCATATAAAATATTCATTGCAAAAGGGTACAATTTGCGTTGTTTCAAGCATATAATTAATATTTTCTTTATAAATATATTTAAGAATTGCTATATCTTTTGTGTTTTTTATAAAATTATAGAATTCATTATGATTAAATTCAAAATAACTATTCTTTTTATAAAAATCAAAAAAATACGAAACTTGTTCCTTAGTTCCTACCATATAATTTTTTATGTATAATTTATCATTTGAAACTACAGGTTCGCATTTAAAATCAACTAAATATTTGTAATTTTCCATAGATTTAACGATGAAAGTTTTAATAAAACTATGAAAAATAATTTCATTTTTCATAGTTTCCGAGCTATAATCATAACTTTCATGACATATCAAAACGATTATATCACTTTTTTCATAAAAATGATAGTCTTTAATAGAAAAAAAGCTATTTTGTTCAAAAATGCTATCTTTTACATTGTTTTTTACTGCATTTTTCACATAATCATTTTTATATACAGTTTCCCCATCAAAAAAACTGTTAATTTTATCCAAAAAATAACAATCACATTCTTCGTTTTTAATATTTTTTTTAATTAAAACACATTCAATTAGATGTTTTTTAATTATATTTAAGAAACTTTTATTAGAAAATGATAGTATATTTTTAAGTTCGTCAATATACTCAATTTTTTCATTTAAAAAATAATTTTCAGAATATTTAATACCTAAATGGATACCTTCTGTTTTATAACCATAATCACCATTTAAGATAAAAAATTTCTTTCTATTAACGAAATTGTCCACTTCCTTTTTATTATTAATTTTTTCAAAGAAAGTATCAATTATTTTTTCTTTATTTTGTGCTTCGTCAACTTTAAAATATATTAAAATAAAATTATCATATTTATAAGTTTTAATATTATTAAAAATATCTTTTTTAGTCAAAACACTATTTAAGTATTCCACACCTAATTCAATATTTGCTAAATCCTCATAGTTATCATATTTAATTTTAAAATAAAATACATCTTCAAAGTAACTTTTTATATGATTTTTCTCAATTATGTAACTAACTTTTTCAAAATTATGCAAACTTTCTTTATTTAAAAACCCCGAAAGTTTTTCTAAAAATAAAGCAGTATTTTTTATACCATGAAATACAAAAAAAAGATTTTTACTTTGTAAAATATTTTCATAATATTCACATACATCATTAATAGTCACATTTTCTATATCTGTTGGTATGCCATGAGGGTTGAATTTTTTATAATCATCTATAATATAACTTAAAAAACTATTTTCAAAAATATAGTCACTATCTTTATATAAGGAAAGCATTTCATTATACAAAGCACCCGTTTTTTCACTTTGGGAATATATTTCTTGGCTGAATTTTTCTTTTTTAAGAAGTGGTGAAAAAATAAAATCGAGGTGTATATCAACCATTTCAAAAAAGTCATTATGATTTTTACTACTACAAAGAAAAGTTGTAAGATTTTTATATGTTATAGCATTCAAATAAGTATAAGAAAAATTTTCCTCCATATGTAAAAATGTATCATTATAATCATATTTTTTTGAACCACCATATAACATATGCTCCAAAATATGAGGCAGCCCTCTATTATCATAATCATCGTTTTTTAAAGCACAAACAAAACTCTCAATATCGTCTTCACTTTTTAAAAAAATCACAGAAGGACCATTGATTTTCCATTTATAAATAGTTAATTTTTCATTATCTTGAATTTGATGAAACATATATTATGCACCTAAATTTTCTATTCTTTCTTTTATTTCACTATTTAAAGAATATTCTGGATAACTTTCTAAAATAAAATTATATATGCTTACAGCATCTTCAACATTACCACTTTCTTCATAGCTTCTACCAAGCCAATAATAAGAATCAACAGCTTGAACAATGTTGTCGGAATTTTCATAAAAGAAAATAGAATTACTGAAATCAGAAATACTTTCTACAAACATTTGGTTTTCATAATTTTCAGTACCTAAATTAAAATAATATAAAGCACTATCAGAAAAAGTTTTACTAGATAATTCATTATACAATTCAATATCAGCATCACTTAATACTACATTTTCACCTGTTGAAGTAGCATTTGTATGTTCATCATAAGCTATCTTCAAGTACTTAGCACTTTTATAAATATCACCAGCATTGTAATAAAAAACGGCAGTATTAAGATTTGTTTTAGCAGACTCCTCCGAAACACTTGCCTCGAGTTGCAAGTTTTGTGATTTTAAATTTTCAAAATCTTCCTTCAGTATATTAACTTCTTCATCATACTGTTCTTTAATAATATCATAGTTTTGCTTAAGGGTATCATATTCAATTTGCAAAATTTCTAATTTATCATCAGTCAAATTGAAAAAAGTATCTAAGCCTTTTATCAAAATAAAAGTAACTAAACAACCAATAAAAATTCCTATTATTAGTGGAAATTTACTTTTCTTATTCTCTTTTACTGAAATTCCGCTATCATAACTTGGATATTTGAAAGAATTGTCAATATCTTTCTTGATTTTTATACTATCACTTTTATCTTCACTTTTTTTATTCAAATCTATTTTTATTTCGCTTAAATACTTTATGGCGAAAGGGTTTTCCAAATCAATTTCCAGTACCTTATTACAGTACTTTGTAACATTTTTATAGTCTTTTAACATTAAGTTACATAAAGCGAGTAGTAAGTATGCATTGACAAATTTACTATTATATTCAATAGCACTTTCAAGTTCACTAATGCAACTTTTAATACTATTTTTTTTAGCATAACTTACTGCTCTATTGTAATATTCTATACTTAAATCGTATTCTTCACTATTTACAACATTTTCTTCTACAATAGCAATATACTTATTAGCAGGATTAATTTCACTATCATCAATAAAGCAACTAACGAAAAATTCATAAGATGCCTCACCAACTAAACCTACTTCAAGATAACATAATCCAAGTAGATTTCTTGCATCTTTATTGTTTTTATCGAAATAAATACTAGTTTTAGCAAACTTAATCGCCCCAGTAATATCACGTTTTTTACTTGCTTCTAAAGCAAAGTTATAATATTTTTTTGAATAACTATCAACTAAAGGATAAATGTATTCTGTATTCACCTTAATTTTTTTAGTAAAACTTCTAATTTCATTTTTCAACTCATTATCGTTATGTTCATCATAGTTTATACCTTCATTGTAATTTACACTTGGTGTATTACATAATGGGCAATGCGTAAGATTTTCATAAACATTATTACAATTAGAACATATCATTCTAACTCTCCTTCATCTCAATGATTTTTTTAAGTAAATCATAAATATCATCTTGTTCAGAATTTCTAACTTTATCAGCAACTTCATTTATTTTTAAAGCAGGTTTAAACTTTGCAACCTCACTATTAAAATCTATCATAGCAACCACCTTTCAAATGTAACCCATAAAATTTTCAGTATATATTTGTATAGTACTTTTTTATTAATTCAAAATCAGACTATGTACTTACATAGCCTGATTTTTTAAAAATTAAATTATGCTTTATTTACACTACCAAATAATTCCATTTTTTCTTTTACAGTTGCTTTTATACCATCAGTACCGTTTGCAAGTAATTTTCTTGGATCAAATCCCTTACCTTCTAAATCTTTGCCAGACTCAATATACTTACGAACTCCAGCGGCAAAAGAAAGTTGACATTCAGTATTTACATTGATTTTAGAAACACCTAATGAGATTGCTTTTTTTATCATTTCTTCTGGTATACCCGTACCACCGTGTAAAACTAGAGGAGTTCCAGTAGTTTCATTTTTGATATTTTCAAGTGTTGCAAAGTCTAAACCTTTCCAGTTTTCAGGGTATTTACCATGAATGTTACCGATACCTGCAGCTAAAATGTCAACACCAAGATCAGCTATAAGTTTACATTCTTTAGGATCAGCAACTTCTCCAGCACCTACAACGCCGTCTTCTTCACCACCAATAGAACCAACTTCTGCTTCTAAAGATAAACCTTTTTCTTTTGTCATTTTTACAAACTCAGAAGTTTTTGCTATATTTTCTTCTATAGAATAGTGAGAGCCATCAAACATAACAGATGAAAAACCAGCTTCGATAGCTTTTAAACATCCATCATATGAGCCATGGTCAAGGTGAAGTGCAACAGGTACAGTAATTTTTAAATCTTTAAGTAAACCATTAACCATACCAACTATTACATTGTAACCACCCATATATTTTGCAGCACCTTCAGATACACCTAAAATAACAGGTGATTTTTCTTCTTCAGCAACTACAAGAATAGCCTTAGCCCATTCTAAATTGTTTATATTAAAGTGTCCAACTGCATACTTACCTTCATAGGCCTTTTGAGTCATTTCTTTCAATGATACTAACATTACATTACCTCCAAAAAAATCTTATTTCTTACATTTTATCATAGCAAAATATTTTTTTCAAGTAGAAAGAATTTTAATTATAACAAAAAATCACATTTACCCTTAAAAAAATAAAACTTCACGCTATAATATGTTGTCATAAAGCACTTGTTGTGATATAATCATTTAGACGATTATGAAAACAGGTGGACTATGAAACTAAAAAATTTAATTAAAGAACTAACGCCTACACAGGTTATTATATTTGGGTTTATCGGCATAATTTTAGTAGGCACTTTTTTATTATGCTTACCCATATCAAATAATTCAGATACTTTTACACCTATTTTAACAGCACTTTTCACTTCTACCTCAGCTGTTTGTGTTACGGGTTTAGTATTAGTAAATACTTTATCATATTGGTCACTTTTTGGTAAAATAGTTATTTTAATATTAATCCAAATTGGTGGTTTAGGTTTTATGGCAATAATAACAATGATTTATTTGTTATTTAGAAGAAGAATTTCTTTACGTTCAAGACTTATTATACAAGAAAGCTTTAATCAACCATCTTTTCATGGAATGGTTGCCTTGGTTAGAAAAGCAATAAAAGGTACTCTTATCATAGAAGCAATATGTGCTATTTTACTTACTTTAGTTTTCTTAAGTAAATCTAATACAACCCCTCTAAAGAGTCTATTTTGGGGAATATTTCACTCCGTTTCTGCTTTTTGTAATGCAGGTTTTGATATAATAGGAGATAGTTCCTTAACGGGATATGTACATAATCCATTTTTTAACTTTATCATAATGTTTCTTATAGTTTCAGGTGGTATAGGCTTTGCAATATGGGTAGATTTACTTAGAGTTTTCAACTTTAATTTTTTATACGTTAAAGCAAATTTTGTTAAAAAATGCAAAAAACTTACTTTACATTCAAAAATAGCTTTAACAGTAACTGTTTGCTTGATTTTTTTAGGTGGTTTTATTTTCTTGATATTAGAATATTCAAATCCACTAACTATAGGAACTTTTACTTTTAACGAAAAATTACTTGCCTCTTTTTTCCATTCGGTATCTTTAAGAACAGCAGGTTTCAATACTATATCAATGGGAGATTTAAGAGATACCTCAAAACTTATTTCAGTATTTTATATGCTTATAGGAGGAAGTCCGGGTGGTACAGCCGGTGGTTTAAAAACAGTTACTTTTGCTATAGTAATTTTAACAGTTTATTCCGTTATGAAAGGTCAAACTTCGACAGTAGTTTTTAATAGAACAATACCAGTTCAAATGTTAAGAAAAGCCCTCTCAGTAACAATAATTTACATAATAATTTTCTTTATTGCCACATTTCTACTTATGTTAATTGAAGAACCCTATCATTATTCATTTTTAGATATTGCCTTTGAAGTTTCATCTGCTTTAGGTACTGTAGGTCTTACAACAGGCTTAACACCAGACTTAAGCACATTAAGTAAATTAGTAATAATATTTTGTATGTTCATTGGTAGACTTGGACCTATATCTATAGGCGTAGCATTAACAACAAAACTTACAGAAACAAATAACTCATTAGAATATGTAGAAGAAAATGTATTAGTTGGATAGGAAGGTCAAAATGTCAAATAAAAACACTCAATATGCAGTTCTTGGCTTAGGTAGATTTGGAGAAAGTATAGTACGTACATTAGCGGCAAATGGAAAAGATGTCCTTGCTTGTGATAAAAATCCAGAAATTGTGCAAAAATTATCTAGTGTTGCAACACACGTTGTACGTGCAGATATTAGCGATGAAGCAACACTTGCAGCCCTTGGCTTAAATAACTTTGACTGTGTAATAATAGCTATTGCTTCAGATATGGAAGCTACTATTATGGCAACAATGTCTGCAAAAGAAGCTGGTGTAAAAAAAGTAATAGCTAAAGCAAAAAATAAAACACACGAATCTGTTCTAAAAAAAGTTGGTGCAGATAGAGTTGTATTACCAGAAAAAGAAATGGGACAAAAAGTAGCACAATCTTTAATAAATAAAAACGTTGTTGAATATATAAACCTTTCTGAAAACTATTCTATTGCAGAAATTTCGCCAATAAATCATTGGATAGGTAAAACATTAATCGACTCCGATATAAGAAACTTATATAAACTAAATGTAATTGTTATAAAAAGAGGAAATAAAATTATTATATCCCCTTCACCGTCAGAGATAATAGAAACTGAAGATATATTGTTGGTAATTGCAAGTAATGCTGATATAAACCGAGTTGGAGAAATATATGATGCTGAAAACAATAACAAGCAAGGAGAATAAAACCTTAAAAGAAGTACGAAGTCTTTTAAGTAAAAAAGGTCGTGACAAAGAAAATTTATTTATTGTAGAAGGATACAAATTTATATTTTCAGACTCATTGTACAAACCGAAATATATAATTTTTTCAGAAGAAACCTATGAAAATGTATTACTAGAAAATCCAGACATCTCTAATGTTCAATGTGATATATATATAGTACCAAAAGATATTTTTAAAACACTAACCGATACAGAAACACCTCAAGGATCGTTATGTGTTTTTCATTTTAATAATACTATAAAAAATGATGTTATAGACTTACTTAAAGAAAAAGAAAATTTATCTATTTTGGTTTGTGAAGAAATGCAAGATCCGGGAAACTGTGGCACAATTATAAGAACTGCTGATGCAGCAGCCTTTGATATGTGTATTTTTACAGAAAAATCTGTAGATTATTACAACCCAAAAGCAGTAAGAAGCTCTGCAGGCTCAATATTAAATATTCCTTGTTTTTACTTTAAAACATCAATGGAAGTTATTGAACTTTTAAAAGAATTTGAAATTACAACCTATGGTACATTTTTAAATACTAATCTTTATTATGATTCAATTAAATATCCTAAAAAAACAGCCTTTTTCTTAGGAAATGAGGCAAATGGACTTAAAGATACAACTATAAATATGCTTGAAACTCTTGTAAAAATTCCTATTTTAGGCAAAGCCGAAAGCTTAAATGTAAGTATAGCTGGAAGCTTGATGATTTACGAGATTTTAAAACAAAATAAATTATATTAATTTTAAGGAGAAAAAATATGTCAAACCCTTTAGTAACATTAGAATTAAATGATGGTAAAATTATAAAAATTGAACTATATCCAGAAATAGCCCCAAACACCGTAAACAACTTTATTTCTCTAGTGAACAAAGGTTTTTATAACGGTAAAATATTCCATAGAGTAATTAATGGATTTATGATACAAGGTGGTTGCCCTGATGGAAACGGTATGGGTAACCCTGGTTATTCTATTTTTGGTGAGTTTTCATCAAATGGCTTTAAAAACGACTTAAAGCATAGTGAAGGTGTAATTTCTATGGCACGTTCGCAAATGGCAAATTCTGCTGGCTCACAATTTTTTATTATGCATAAAAATTCACCTCACTTAGATGGTATGTATGCCGGTTTTGGAAAAGTAGTTGAAGGTATAGAAATTGTAAATGAAATAGCAGATGTTAAAACAAACTATAGCGACAAGCCTGTAGAAGACGTAATAATGAAATCATTAACTGTTGAAACTTTTGGTACAGAATATCCTGAACCTGAAAAAATGTAATTTATTTTTAACCTTTGAATATTTTTATTATATTTGAAAATAATAAAGATATAATTACAAAAAGGTGGTGAAATAAATGAATGCAAAACAAAAAGCGGTAATAGGTGCTGTAACACTTGGTTTAACTACTTATGCAATGGCAAGAAATAGTAAAAACAACATAACTAAGTCTGCAAAAAAACTTAGAAAAAATGTTATGGATATGTTTTAGTTTTAAAAACAAGGGTAGATATTGTAAATTCAATATCTACCCTTGTTAAATATTAATTACTTGCTTTAACAACTCTCCAATATACGTCTATTTCACCACTTGCCCATTCTGAAACAATAGTGACAGGATATATACCTGTATAGTCAGCCGTAAAAACATAATTATCACGACCTTCATAAAAAACTGACATTTCATCGCCTAAAGTGTCATATAGGTAAATATCTACATTACCAGAATTTTCAGTTATAGCGTAATATAAAGTACAAACATCACCTTCATCAAGATCAATTTGACGTGTTAACTCACCCTTTAAGGCAACAAAATTAGCATAAACCCTATCTTCTCCATCTGTAACAAGTGCAAAAAGCTTAAACCCATTTCTATGAATAATCAAACCTATAATTAAACAAAAAACTATAACAGAACCAATTAAAATTAATAACGTATTTACCTTCATAGTATACTCCATATCTGTATTTTTTCTTTAGTATACAATATTTTTGCACACTTTGTAAATACTCATACATATTTTTATGTTATTTTTTCAAAACTAGTTAAAATAAACATTAAGGTAAGGGTTGTTTTTTTTTCAAAAAAATAGTAAACTAAATAATATAACTTGAAAGATGGTAAATTTTATGAGTAGAGAAGATTTTTATTTTGATGAAAACGCCCTAAATATGGCTGAAAATATGTTAAATAACTTAGAATATACAATACCTACAGTTGCATTACGAGGAATAACTTTATTCCCTGATACTTTTGCAAACATTGATGTAGTACGTTCAAAGTCCCTTTTTGCACTTGATGAAGCTATTACAACAACAAGAGAAATTTTTTGTATTACACAAAAAAATTCTTCAAGCCTAAACCCTACAGAAGTTGACTTATATGATGTAGGCGTAGTTTGTAAAATAATAAAAAGTATAAAAATCAATGACACAACAACTAAGTTTTTTTTGCAATGTTTATACCCTGCAAAAGCAATATCTTATGTGCAAACAACACCTTATATTATGACGAAAGTAAAGCAAATTTTTTATGAAAAAGTAGAATATTTTTATTTAGAACAAGCTTATCTTAAAATGTTAAAAAATACTTTTTTCATTTATTTTGAACATAATTTTAGTAAATATCCGGAACTTTTAGATGAAATTGAAAAAATAAAGAATCCTAACAAATTAATAAATTTGTTAACTTTTGTAAGTCAAATTGCTATGGAAGATAAAAATGCCCTTCTTCAAGAACAACTATTAAAAAATAGAATGGATATGTTTTTATATTTAATAAATAAAGAAATTCATATTAGAAAAATTGAAAATACTTTAAACGAAAAAGTAAAAGCAAAAATAGACAAAAATCAAAAAGATTATGTATTAAAGGAAAAAATAAAAACTATTCAAGAAGAACTTGGTACTAAAAACTCCGTAGAACTTGATATAGCAAAATATAAAGACCAAATTAAAACTTTAAATCCTCCAACTTATGTTGTTGAAAAACTTGAGGAAGAGTTTTCAAAACTTGAAACCCTTTCACCTCAAAGTCAAGAAATTGGAAATATTAAAGATTATATTTCAAAAACTTTATCGCTACCTTGGGGAGAAAATTCATATTCAGAAGAAAACAAAAATTTAGATGAATCGATAAAAATTTTAGATAAAGATCATTATGGCTTAATAAAAGTTAAAGAACGTATAATTGAACATATAGCAGTTACACAACATTGTGAAGATACAAAAGGCACAATTCTATGCTTAGTCGGACCTCCGGGTGTTGGAAAAACGAGTATTGCAAAAAGTGTAGCAGCAGCTACAAATAGAAGTTATGTGAGAGTTTCTTTAGGTGGATTACGTGATGAAGCCGATATAAGAGGACATAGACGAACTTATATAGGTGCTACATGGGGACGTATTATAAATTCTATTAAAGAAGCAAAAACAAGTAATCCCGTTATACTTTTTGATGAAATAGATAAGATGAGTAACGATTATAAAGGTGACCCTTCAAGTGCGATGCTTGAAGTTTTAGACCCTGAACAAAACAAAACTTTTAGAGATCATTATCTTGAACTAGATTTTGATTTGTCAAAATGTTTATTTATATGTACAGCAAACACATTACAAAATATACCTTCCCCACTTCTTGACAGAATGGAAGTTATAAACCTCTCAACTTATACAAAAGAAGAAAAATATAATATTGCAAAACTACATATAATACCAAAAGCAATAAAAAACCATAATTTATCGGCAAATGATATTTCATTTACCAAAACTGGAATTGATATGCTTATAGATAATTACACTTTAGAAGCAGGAGTTAGAAATCTAGAAAAAAATATCAATAAAATTTGTCGAAAAGTTGTAGTAAAAAAGCTAACTGATAAACCCTTCAAAAAAGTATCATTAAGTAAAAATAATATAGAATTATTTTTAGGTGCAAAACACGAACTAAAAAGTATAAACACAAAAGTAAATAAAGTTGGTAAAGTAAATGGCTTAGCTTATACAAGCTATGGTGGTACAGTTTTACCTATGGAGTTTACAAACTTTAATGGTAGTGGAAAACTTGATTTTACAGGAAATATAGGAAAAGTTATGATGGAAAGCTTTAGACTCTCATTTTCCTACTTAAGGAGCAAATCAAAAGACTTTGGATATGAAGATTTTGACTTTTCAAAGCAAGATTTTAGTATCCACGTACCAGAAGGTGCAACACCAAAAGATGGTCCATCAGCAGGAATAACTTTAACCGTTGGACTTTATTCCTTACTTACAAATAAAAAAGTAAAAGGTAATATTGCAATGACCGGTGAAATCTCGCTTCTTGGCGATATCTTACCAATAGGCGGCTTAAAAGAAAAAATATTAGCAGGTAAAAATCATGGTATAACAACTTATATTTTACCTAAAAAAAACAAAAGTACTTTTGATGATTTAGAAGACTATGTAAAAAAAGATTTAACAGTTCACTTTGTAACAAACTTCAAAGAAGTAATAAACCTTGCATTTATATCATAATTGGATTAAAAATAATTTTAAGAGCAAAATTTTTTCTTATTTTTTGATAATCATCACATACAGAAAGGTAATAAAATGATAGTAAATAATGTATATCTTGATAAAGTGGGTACAAAGCTTGAGCAATACCCAACAAATAACCTAATGGAAATAGCATTTGTAGGAAAATCAAATGTAGGAAAATCAAGCCTGATTAATTCTTTAATAGGTAGAAAATCTTTGGCACGTACAAGTAAAGAACCGGGAAAAACTCGCACAATAAACTTTTACAACGTAGAAGAAAGTATAAATTTTGTTGATCTTCCGGGCTATGGCTACGCAAAAATTTCAAAGTCCGAACGTGAAAAATGGGGTCACGTAATTGAAGAATATTTAAAAAATAGAACTCAGCTAAAAGCTATTTGTTTGCTTATAGACATTCGTCACGAAGTACAAAAAAACGATTTGCAAATGTATGAATGGCTAAAATATTATGGATATAATATTATTTTAGTTTGTACTAAAAAAGATAAAATCAAACTTAGTCAAGTTCAAAGACACACAGCACAAATAAGAAAAGGTCTTGGAATGAGTTCCACAGACACAATTATCCCTTTCTCCTCAACAAATGGTGAAGGCAAAAATGAATTATGGAAAGTAATTGATGAGTTTTTGTCAGAATATAAAATACAATAGTGTTTTATATATAAAAATCATTGTTGTGTAACTTATTTGTAACACGATTGTCATAGACTTTATAGTACTTTAATGGTAAACTTAAATTAAGTTTTACTTCTATACCTAAGAAATGAGGTTGATAGTAATGAGTAATTTAATGTTTAAGAATTTAATAAAAAATACCGATGATAACAGTTTAATTAATATGTATAAAAAATATCAAAAAGAAATATCTTTTTATAAAAATGAATTAGCAAAAAGTTTAATAAAGGATAAAGAAAATAGATATATTAATGTAAAACTTAATGAGTTAACGTATCTTTTCACCTTAGAAAACTTAAATTGTATTTTAAAAGAAATAAACAAACGTGGTATACTAGTATAACTTAAAAAGCAGAAAATTCAAAATTGAATTTTCTGCTTTTATAATATTTATATTTATATATCTTTAATTATATTTTCTCTTTCAAACTTTCTAAGTTTAACTATTAAACTCTTATAGTTTGGCAAAACACTTTCAACAACTTTGTAAAAATTAACACTATGATTTTTTTCAACTATATGTGCTAGCTCATGAACTACAATATAATCTATAAGAGCATCATCTAATAACATTGTGTACAAAGAAAAGTTTATATAATTATTATAAGAACAACTTCCCCATCTAGTTTTAGCAGAAGTTATTTTCACACCTTTTGCCTCTACATTTAAAATTTTACACCAATAATCTACTTTTCTAGGAAAAACTGCTTTCGCATTATTACGCAAATCATCTTTAACTTCCTTTGAAATTTCTAGAGTATTTTTTAAAATATTAGAGGTTTTTTCAATAGCTTTTTCAATCCACTCATTATTTTTTTTAACGATTTCATCAATCTCTTTTTTTTTAACATACTTTGGTGCAAGCACAATAAGTTGCAAATCTTTATTAATTTTCAATTTTATTTTGTTACTTTTAGTATTCTTTAAAATATATTCTCTCATCTTAATATGGATATTCTAAAGCTTTTTCTTCACCATTTAAAACTCTTAACCCTCCGAGTGCAAGAGCCTCCATTTCGTTTTCACCGGGATAAATAACAACTTTAGCTATATAAGAAACTCTCTCAGATATATACTCTGTAACAAACTTGCTGTATGCAATACCACCTGTTAAAATGATTGCATCAACTTTACCTGAAACAACAGTACTCATTGAACCAATTTCTTTTGCGATAGAATAAGCCATAGCCTCAAGTACAAGTTTAGCCTCCTCATTACCATCTTGCATAAGTTTTTCAACTTCTCTACAGTCAGAAGTATTAAAATAACTTACTAAACCACCTTGACCTTTAATAGACAGTTTTATATCTTTCATATCCTTACCTTCAATATGTTTTAAAAATTCAAAAGCAGGTAAAGTTCCAGCACGTTCCGGTGAAAAAGGTCCATCACCACCTATAGCATTATTTACATCGATTACAACACCTTTATGATGCGTACCAACAGAAACACCACCACCTAAATGTGTAACAATAACAGTCAAATCATTATAGTTTTTTCCTATATCTTTTGCATATTTTTTAGCTATTGCCTTTTGGTTTAATGCATGGAAAATAGATTTTCTTTCTAAACCTTTAATTCCAGATATTCTTGCAACGTCATGCATCTCATCTACAACAACAGGGTCTACTATAAAGCTAGGCTTACCAAAAATTGTAGCAAGTTCCTTAGCTATAATACCACCTAAGTTTGATGCGTGTTCACCCGATATACCTACAGTCAAATGCTCTAACATTTTTTCATTTATATTATATGTACCACTTTTAATAGGTAATAAAAGACCACCACGCCCTACAAAAGAATCAATATCTTCAAGCTTAAAATTATTTTCAGCAAGAGCATTTTTAACTTCATCAGCTCTAAAACTCTTTTGAGAAATCATATTTTCAAAAGTTTTTAAATGTTCCGCCGTATGAGTAATGTTTTTTGTAAATAAATTGTTTTCGTTTTCAAAAACAGAAATTTTTGTAGATGTAGAACCTGGATTAATTGCTAAAATTTTCATATAATACCTCCAAAATTACATTAATAAACCTAAAGCCATAGAAATAAGCTTAGTATGTGAACTATCTGAACGTGAAGTCAAAATAACAGGCCTACTTGTTCCTAAAACAACTCCTCCATTTTTGCCTCCAGCAAGATATGTAAGTGCTTTATATAAAGCATTACCTGCCTCAATATTATCTAAAACAAGTAAGTCAACATCACCACCTATTTTAGTATCGATACCTTTAATGTCACAAGCCTCTTTAGATATTGCGCCATCTAAAGCAATCGGCCCTTCTACAACACAGTCTTCTCTATCTGCAAACACTTTTGAAAGTTCATCAGCATCAACAGTTGACTGCATTTTAGGGTTAACCTTTTCCTTAGCGCAAATTAAACCTACCTTTGGCTTTTCAACACCAATGTTTTGAATAGCTTTGATAGAATTTTCTATTATTTGTTTTTTCGTTTCAAAATCTGGATTTATATTTATAGCAGCATCTGTTAAAAATAATGGCTTTTTGTAAGTAGCAAGTTCATATACAGCAATATGTGACATAACAGAGCCAGTTCTCAATCCCCACTCTTTATTTAAAGCAGCCTTTAAAACATATGATGTATCAATAAGACCTTTCATAAGAGCAGCAGCTTCACCAGAGCTTACAAACTTTGTAGCAACTTCACAAGCATAAACACTATCTTCTATATTAACAATTTTATGTTTATCTAAGGACATACCAATTTCTAAAGCAATTTCTCTAATTTTCACTTCATTCCCAACTAAAATAGCTGTACAAATACCTAATTTTTCGCCCTCCATAATAGAAGTCAAAACATCTTTATCTTCTGCAGCAGCAACAGCAATAACTGAATTTTCTTTTTTTCTAGCTAATTCAATAAAATCATCTAATTTTTTCATAAATCACACTCCCAAAATATAAAATATATCCAACAAGTACTATTATAACATAAAACTACAGTTAATGTGTATAACTTTTTAAAAATAAATATGAATTTATTGTGTAAATAGTTAATTGTTTTGTATTTTAATTTAATAATATAAAGCAAAAGAATTTTTTAAAACAAAACACTTCAAATTTTTAAATAAACAAAAGTTTGTGCATCTAAAACTTGCATATATGAATTAAGATAAAAATAAAATTTCATATAACTTTTTTCACAAACCCATTTACATTTGACTATTTTATATGTTATAATATACAAAAATAATTAAATTTTCTGCTTTTAGTAGTGAATTTTACACAAACAACTTTTCGTTTTGTATTTGAAGGAGGATTTTATGGAAATTTTTAAAGCATTAGAACAATATGGTCATGAGCAACTTGTTTTTGGACAAGATGAAAAAACAGGTTTAAAAGCAATAGTAGCTGTTCATAGTACAGCTATTGGTCCTGCTGCTGGTGGTACACGTTTTTGGAATTATGAAAAAGAAGATGATGCCCTATTTGATG
This sequence comes from Lachnospirales bacterium, assembly GCA_047974615.1. Taxonomy (GTDB): domain Bacteria; phylum Bacillota; class Clostridia; order Lachnospirales; family CAMZNU01; genus JBKEBX01. The sequence continues at coordinate 13,157 of JBKECM010000198.1, read as the reverse complement.
TATTAAGACTTTCAAGAGGTATGACTTTAAAAAATGCAGCTGCAGATTTAGATTTAGGAGGCGGTAAAGCTGTTATACTTGGGGATCCTAAAAAACTAAAAAGTGATGAATTTTTCAAAGCATATGGTAGATTAATTAACTCTTTAGGTGGAAAATATTATACTGCTGAAGATGTAAATATTTCTACAAAAGACGTTGATATAATTAATTCTGTAACACCATTTGTAATGGGTACTTCAAAAATAAGTGGAAATCCATCACCTTTTACTGCACGTGGTGTATATAAAGCATTAAAAGCAGGTGCAAAATACAAATTTGGTACAGACGATTTAAAAGGTTTAACTGTAGCAGTTCAAGGTTTAGGCTCAGTAGGTTATTCTTTAGCAGAATATTTACATAAAGAAGGTGTAAACTTAATCGTTGCAGATATTAACACAGAGCGTGTAGCTCAGGCAGAAAAAGACTTAAACGCAAAATCTGTATCTGTTGAAGAAATAGTTTTTGTTGAGTGTGACGTATTTGCGCCTTGTGCATTAGGTGCAATATTAAACCCTATAAATGTAAAACAACTTAAATGTAAAATGGTTTGTGGTGCAGCAAATAATGTTTTACTTGATGCACAAACAGGTGTTGAGCTTGAGGCTCGTGAAATCACTTATATCCCTGACTATATAGCAAATGCTGGTGGTATTATAAACTGTGCTCCAGAGGCTACAGGTATTGTGTATGACGAAAAGCAAGTTATTGAAAAAGTTGATAATATCTATAATACAACATTAAAAATTATTGACCTAGCTAAAGAAAAAAGTATCACAACATATGATGCAGCAGAAAAATACGCATTAGATACAATCGAAAGAAAACGTAAATAATTTAATTAAATTAAGCTATAAGTCAACCTTGTGTTTGCTTATAGCTTTTTTGATGCCATATCTTAATCATTATAAAGAAAAAGCAAAAATTTTTTCGAAAAAAAACATTTTAATATTGACAAAACTAATTAAATATTTTATTCTATTAAGTATATTAAATTTATAAGGATAGACAAATGGTTAAAAAAAACAAATCATATGATGATAATTCAATACAATCTTTAAAAGGTGCCGATCGTGTTCGTAAACGTCCCGGTGTTATTTTTGGTTCTGACGGTATAGACGGGTGTTGTCACTCTTTTTTCGAGATATTGTCAAACTCTATAGATGAAGCACGTGAAGGTTATGGTAATAAAATAATAATTACAAAAACTGATAAGAATGAAATAATAATAGAAGACTTTGGACGTGGGATACCTGTAGGCTACAATGAAGCAGAGCAACGTTACAACTACGAGTTGGTTTTCTTAGAGCTATACGCAGGAGGAAAATATCAAAACGGAAGTGGCGATAACTATACATATTCCTTAGGTTTAAACGGTCTTGGGCTTTGTTCTACACAATACACTTCAAAATATATGAAAGCTACAATCCATAGAGAGGATAAACGTTTCGATCTTTATTTTGCTAAAGGTGAATTAGTTGGGGAGCTTAAGACAAGTGATGCTACTCAAAGTTCGACAGGCACAAGAATACTATGGTTACCTGATGATGAGGTTTTCACAGAAGTAGATATACCTGAAGAATATTTAAAAACTGTAATTAAACAACAAGCAATCGTAAATCCAGGCATAACTTTTGAATTAAATATAAATGAAGAAAAACAGATTTTTCTCTACGAAAAAGGAATAGAGGAATTTATTGAAGAAATTGCTGATAATAAAAATTTTACAGATATAATTTCATTTTCAAATGAAACAAGAGGTCGTGATCGAGAAGACAAAAATGATTACAACTTAAAATATCAAATATCTTTCGCTTTTTGTAATGAAAGCAACCTAATAAATTATTTTCATAACTCAAGCTTTTTAGAACATGGTGGAAGTCCTGACAAAGCTGTAAAAAACGCATTTGTTTATAGCATAGATAGTTATTTAAAGACAAATAATTTGTATAATAAAAGCGATAAAAAAATAATGTTTCAAGATATAGAGGACAGTTTAATTTTAATTTCAAGTTCACATTCTACAGAAACAAGCTATGAAAACCAAACTAAAAAGTCTATTACAAATAAATTTATTCAAGACTCTATGACAGAATTTTTGCGTGAGCAACTAAACATATATTTTACAGAAAATAAAAGTGATGCTGAAAATATAATGAAACAAATTTTAGTTAACAAAAGAAGTCGTGAACAGGCAGAAAAAACACGTATTTCTATAAAGAAAAAGTTAACAGGCTCAATCGATATAAATAACAGAGTTAAAAAATTTGTAAATTGCGAATCAAAAGACGTAACAAAACGAGAGCTTTACATAGTTGAAGGTGACTCAGCACTTGGTTCATGTGTTCAAGGTAGAGATGCAAATTTTCAAGCTGTTATCCCAGTGCGAGGTAAAATACTTAATTGTTTAAAGGCAGACTATGACAAAATATTTCAATCTGAAATTATCATTGACCTACTTAGAGTTTTAGGCTGTGGAGTAGAAATAAATACAAAGCATAATAAAGATATTGAAGGTTTCGACTTATCAAAATTAAATTGGTCAAAAGTTATAATATGTACAGATGCTGATGTTGACGGTTTTCAAATTAGAACATTAATTTTAGCCTTTTTCTATAGACTAACTCCAACTTTACTTCAAGAAGGTAAAATTTATATAGCAGAAAGTCCACTTTTTGAAATAACTTCAAACAAAAAGACTTTTTTTGCATATTCCGAAACAGAAAAAAATAAAATAACTAAAAATTTAAAAACATTTAAAATTCAGCGTTCAAAAGGTTTAGGAGAAAATGAGCCAGATATGATGTGGCAAACGACAATGAATCCTGAAACAAGAAAATTAGTTGCAATAGAGCCAGAAGATGCCGAAAAAACTCTAACAGTATTCGATACCTTACTAGGCGACGACTTGCAAAGTAGAAAAAATTACATTGCTGAATATGGACATAACTATATTGATATGTCCGACTTAAGTTAAAGGTGTACAATGAACGAAAAAAATTTAATTAAAAAAACAATTACAGATACATTAAAAGAAAACTATATGCCCTATGCAATGAGTGTAATAGTTTCAAGAGCCATACCTGAAATAGACGGTTTTAAACCTAGCCATAGAAAACTACTATATACAATGTATAATATGGGATTACTTACGAAAGACCGAGTTAAATGTGCAGATGTAGTAGGACAAACTATGGGACTAAATCCACATGGAGATGCTGCTATATACGAAACTCTAGTACGTTTAACAAGAGGAAATCAAAGCTTACTGCACCCTTTTATTGATAGTAAGGGTAACTTTGGTCGAGCATATTCAAGAGATATGGCATATGCAGCTCCACGTTACACTGAAGTAAAACTTAGCGAAATATGTAAGCTTGTTTTTCATAATATTGATACAGATACGGTTGACTTTGTACCAAACTACGATGGAAAACGATTTGAACCACTTCTATTACCCACACTTTTCCCTAACCTATTAGTAACACCAAACTTAGGTATAGCAGTAGGTATGGCATCAAATATATGCTCATTTAATTTAAAGGAAGTTTGCGAAACTACCATAGCTTTAATTAAAAATAAAGAACATAAAATTTCTACAACACTTATCGCCCCTGATTTTTCAACAGGAGGTGAGATTTTATATGATCAAGAAACCTTTGATTCAATTTATGAAAAAGGCCTTGGAAGCTTTAAAGTAAGAGGAAAATGGACATATAACAAAAAAAATAATACAGTTGAAATATATGAAATACCTTATACAACAAATATTGAATCCATTATAGATAAAACGATAACACTAGTTAAGACAAATAAATTACGTGAAATTAATGATATAAGAAACGCAACAGATAAAGATGGATTAAAAATCACTATTGACTTAAAAAGAGGTAGTGATGTTGATGTTGTAATGTCAAAATTAAATAGTTTGACTCCCCTTACTGATACTTTTTCTTGTAACTTTAATATATTAATAAACGGAAAACCTATGGTACTAGGTGTACGCCAAATTTTAGAAGAATGGCTTATTTTTAGAACAAATTGCATAACACGAGAAACTATTTATACCAAGAATAAACTTGAAGATAGATTAAATCTATTAAAAGGCTTAGATAAAATTTTACTTGATATTGATAAAGCAATTAAAATAATTCGTCATACAGAAGAAGACTCACAAGTTGTGCCAAACTTAATGAATGCTTTTTCTATAAGTGAAATTCAAGCAGATTTCATTGCAGAAATAAAGTTACGTAACCTTAATAAAGAATATTTATTAAATAAAATCAAAGAAATAGATGATATTGAAAAAGAAATAGCACATTTAAATGCCGTTTTAGAAAATGATAATTTAATAAAAAAACGTATTATTAGCGAACTTACAGACATAATAAAAAAATATGGCCAAGATAGAAAAACTACAATAGCAAAAAATATTGAAGAACAAGTTATTGATAAAATTGATTTTATACCAGATTTTGAAGCAAAAATCTTTTTATCAAGAGATGGCTACATAAAAAAAATACCTATTAACTCATATAGAATGGCAAATCAACACAAACTTAAAGATGACGATTGTTTACTAATTGAATTAGACGGTACAAATAAAAGTGAGCTATTATTTTTTACTGATAGCCAAAACGCATATACCTTAAATGCATATGACTTACCAGAACAAAAAGCCTCAAATTTAGGTGATTATTTACCTAATATTTTAGGTCTTGAAAACGAAAAAATTGTTCATATGTGTGTAATTCAAGGTGACTATAATGGGTTTATGCTTTTCGGATATGAAAATGGAAAAATGGCTAAAGTTCCTATTTTATCCTATAAAAGCAGTCGTAAAAAACTTGTAAACGCTTATTTTAATGGTGAAAAATTAATTTTCGTTAAAGATATTCAAGAAGATGTAAGCCTTTTTCTTTTAAGAAATGACGACAAGTGCTTAGTTACAAACTCAACACTTATACCGACAAAGGTAACAAAAAACACTAAAGGTGTACAAATTTTAAATCTAAAGAAAAAATCATATTGCAATCAAATTTTAGCATTAGAGGAATCTCACCCTCTCTTAGAATTTGATTTACAGCCGTATACTAGCAATAAAATACCTGCGTCAGGTGCTTTTATAACAGATATTTTATTGAAAAACAAATTACAAAATTTATAGTATTTTGAGTAAAGTGTATTCCCAAATATTATTTTTTATGTTATAATGTAAATTAAAATAATTAGTTAATTGAAAGGTACTTATGTTCACAATAGAAAAAGAAAATCATGACATTGAAAATATTATTGATACATCATATAGCTTTTATAGTTCTGTAGAACTTACAAATAGACATTTATTTGATAACGCATACGACCTATACCTTTCAGGTGCAAATAACCCATCAAGTTATGAAGAATTTAGACAATATATTCTTACATGCTTAAAAGATATTGATGATATAGATAAAAGAACATTACTTAACGACTTAGAGTCAAGCTCAAAACAAGGTTTATCAAGAAATGAAACTAAAAAAGTATCTTTCACCTTTAGTATAATTGGTGTTATTATTTTAGCTGCCATAGTTATTTTAGATTTTATTGTTATCACAAAACCAAGTAGTGACTCTGGTATAGCACTATATTCTATTATTGATTCAGCATCAACTATTGAACCCGGTCAAATTTTAAATAATATTTTCTTTGGTATTTTTATACTTTTTAGTATATACTGTGTTATTACAATATATACAGAACTTAAAGCAGATACAAGAGAATTAAATATGCAAAGTGATGCCATATTGCGTAAACATGAATTTTATAATGCAATATCAGAAATTATAAGAAATACATTAGACTAATTTAATATACAAAAAAAGCATTTAACTACTAAATGCTTTTTTCTAATTTTAATATGACATATTTTCACTTTTCAATGATGCCTATTAGAAAACATCATTAAAATCAAGTTCCATATCATATGCCATCATTTTTATTTTTGCTAAACTTTTAAGAGGTACAATAAAAAGAAAAAAACTATTCTGTTCTACTTTAAGGGAAAGTAGTGAGTAAAAATTTTTTTTAAGTAATTCATCAATTTCACTAAAAACATTATCAATGAACTTTTCATTTATAAATTCCATGCCTTTTATATTTATATTAGCATTAATAGAATTTAAAATTTTTTGTACAACATCAACTAGTTCTTTAGCTTTAAAATCCCAACCAATATAGGCACAATATTGCCTATCATCATATCTAGCACCACCACACCAATAACCGTAAATTAATGGCAAATATCTTTTTGCCTCATAAATGTTATTAAAATCATCTACAAGATTTTCACAAAATGCTTGACGCTTATTACAAAATGAGTCATACTCAAAAATCAATTCCTTAATTTCTTCAACTAACTTAATATTACCATTTGTCAATATTTCCGTTATATCAATAAGTTTTTCATAAAAATATGAATTATTTTTATTGAAATTGTTTTTTGAACTATTCGTTAAATCAAAATTTTTCAAAAAATCTAAATCTACTTTTTTACTGTTCATTTTTTCCATAAACACCTACTAACTGTATATTATACTTTGTATTTTATTGCAGTTCCGTAAACAAAAGCTTCAACTGTAGTTGCAGAAAGATTACTAAATGTAACATTAATATTAATTATTTCATCTGCATTCAAATTATTAGCTTCTTCTTCAATGGATATCATTGCTAATTTATATGCTTCTTTAACAACACTTTCTTGAATATGAGCACGACCAGATATATTTTCTTTAAAATTTGTTTTAACATTTTCGGGTTTTATTGCTTTAAAAGAAAACGGAATACTTCTCGATGAAATTCCAGTAACTAAACCTAACACTATATAGTCTTTGTCTTCTACACAAGGTAGATTAGAAAATTTCATAATAAACTCACCTCTTTTAATTTATGCTATTACTATAATAACATACTAAAGTTTTTTAATCAATAAATAAATTATACTTGCCTTGTTATTTAACACAAAAACTAAGGCACCGAAAAAGTCAGTAAAGAATAAAATATAATAGCGAGAATGTAAACAAAAATAGCGAGAACCTATTTGCATATTTTATGTATTTTATCAACACCTTCCATTTTTACTATCTATTTTAAATTGATTACTCTAAAGCTTGCAAATTAATAAGATTTATTTTATAATATACATATAGAATTAGTGTAATTTTATATAAATTAAACTATAATAAATATAAATAGATTGGAGATATTATGAAAGTTATCTTAACAGAAGACGTTAAAGGTGTAGGCAAAAAAGGCGAAATTATCAATGCAAATGATGGTTACGCAAAAAATTTTTTATTTCCAAAAAACTTGGCTCTTGAAGCTACAAAAAACAATTTAGTAGCAAAAGAAAGACGTGATGCAAACGCTGAAAGCGAAAGACAACAGATTTTAGAAGAAGCTAAAAACCTAAAAGAGATTTTAGAAAAAATCGAAGTAGTTTTACATGGTAAACTTGGGGAAGGAAAACTATTTGGAAGCTTTACAAACAAAGAAATTTCACAAGAATTAAAAAAACAACATAACTTAGATATTGATAAAAAGAAAATCACATTACCTTTACCTATAAAAAATATAGGAACCTTCAATGCAAAAATCAAACTTCATCAAAAAGTAACAAGTGATTTAACTATAAAGGTAGTTGAAGAATAGAAAGTGATATTATGAGTGAAGAAATTAAAGATGTAATTTTAAAAACTCCTAGCCATATTGAGTCCGAAGAAGCACTTTTAGCTTGTATGATTATGGAAATTGATTGTTTGGAAAAAGCCTTAGAAGCCCTTAATGATTTAGATTTTTATTCAGCAAGTAATAGAACAATTTTTAATGCTATTTTAAATTTGCATAAAAAAGAAATTGCTATTGATTTAATTACTTTGAACAACGAATTAGAATCTACAAATTTACTTGAAAGTATAGGTGGTGTTCAAAAACTAAGTATTATATCATCTTCCCTACATACTACTGCAAATTTTAAAAGCTACTTAAATACCGTACTTGAAAAAGGTCAACTTAGAAAGATCATATCAATAAGTCAAAAAAGTATACAAATGGCAATGGACGGAAAGGAAGAAAGCTACTCAATCCTTGATTTTATAAGTAAAGAAACTTCCACACTACAAACACAATATAAAAACGAAGACTTCGAAAATATTTCTTCAATATCTGTAAGAGTTGTAGAAAAGCTAGAACAACTTTCTTTATCAAAAAAAGATATTACAGGCCTATCAACAGGTTTTCGTGACCTAGATAAATATACAGCAGGCCTACAAAAAGGCACTTTAGTTTTAATAGCAGCCCGCCCTGCAATGGGTAAAACATCTTTAGCTTTAAATATAGCACAAAATGTCGCTTTAAGTGGTAAAACCGTTGCTTTTTTCTCTCTTGAGATGTCAAAAGAAGAACTTGTATCACGTATTATTTCAAGTTGTGCAGATATTGACTCACAACGAGCTCGTATAGGTGATTTGCTTGATACTGACTGGGAAAAGCTAGCCGAATCTATAGGACCTATTTCAAGAGCAAAAATGTATATAGATGATACTGCTGGCATTACTATTTCCGAAATAAAAAGTAGAGCAAGAAAACTTAAAAAGGAACATGGTTTAGACATTATCTTTATAGACTACTTACAAATTATGTCAAGTAACAGCCGTTCAGAAAATAGGCAACAAGTTATATCAGAAATATCACGAGAATTAAAAATACTATCAAAAGAACTAGAAGTTCCAGTAATTGCTTTGTCACAGCTTTCGAGAGCTTCAGAGCAAAGAACAGGTAATCATAGACCTATCTTATCTGACCTTAGAGAATCAGGCGCAATAGAGCAAGATGCTGATATTGTATCTTTTATATATCGTGATGAATATTATAACCCACAAACATTAGAACCAGGAGTTTCAGAACTTATAATTGCAAAACATAGAGCAGGTTCCGTAGGCACAATAAAGCTTTCTTGGAAAGCAGAAACGACTACATTTAATGACTTAGATTTTAGAAATACCGATATACCTGCAAACTATGAGTAGGAGGAAAAATGTTAAAAGTATTAATAACAAAAACAGACGCAACAATTCCTAGAGTAGAAAAATTAATAAACAAACATACAAATATAGAATTTATTGTTGACAACATAACAGAAGAAAATATAAAAGATGTAAACATAGTATTAGCTTGGTGGTTAGATAAAAATGTACTAGCAAAAGCGAATGCCCTAGAAACAATTTTTGTACCTATAACAGGTACAAATGCATTTCCTGAAAAAGAAATATATGAAAGAAAAATTGAGCTAATAAATACCCACGCAAAAGCAAAATATATCGCAGAACGTGGCTTTTCATTGCTTCTTACTTCTATGGGTAAGGTTTCAAAAACAGATAATATTTTTAAAACTCAAAGTAAATGGGCAAATCGCTCATATCCAGAACTTTGGACTTCCCTTTTTGATAAAAAAGTAGGATTTTATGGCTTTGGTCATATCGGAAAGATAATGGCAAGCTTTTTTTCACCTTTTAATTGTGAAATATGCACACTTTCAAGACAAAAAGAACGTGGCGGTGCAGATAAATACTTTGATACATTATCTGAAATGGCAGAATACTGTGATATTATAATGGTTTCAGCTCCACTTAATGAAGACACTTTAGGTTCAGTAAATCTTGATATTTTAAAAAAACTAGGTGGCCATATCGTTAATGTTGGTCGTGGTTCTATAATTGATGAAGAAGCCCTTTACCTAGCATTAAAAGAAAATCATATTGTTGGTGCAGCATCTGATGTATGGTATATTTATCCTACATCAAATGAAAATTTAAACCCTTCTAAATATCCTTTTGAAACTTTAGATAATATTGTAATGTCACCACATACAGCATGGTCAACTCATGAAGAACCTGATGCATTAATTGATGATATTTTTGATAAATTAGATAAATTTTTGGAAACTAAATAGTCTTAACCATAAGGAGAAAATTATGCCGTTAAATACTTTAAATATTGATAAATCAAATGAAGCTATCAACACTTTACGATTTTTAAGTGCAGATGCTATTGAAAAAGCGAACTCAGGCCACCCAGGATTACCTCTTGGAATGGCACCAGCAGCATTTACACTTTTTGGAAATCAAATGAAACATAACCCAAAAAATCCAAATTGGCTTAATCGTGACCGTTTCGTTTTATCTGCAGGCCATGGCTCTGCATTATTGTATTCTGTACTTCATATGTTTAACTACGGTTTAACTATGGAAGACTTAAAAAATTTTAGACAGTATAACTCAAAAACTCCCGGCCACCCTGAATATGGACATACAGTTGGTGTAGAAGTTACAACAGGTCCTCTTGGACAAGGTATTGCTAATGCTGTAGGTATGGCACTAGCTGAATCGCACTTAGGTAAAGTTTTTAACAAAGAGGATTTAACCTTAGTTGATCACTATACCTATGCAATTTGTGGTGACGGTTGTTTACAAGAAGGTGTATCTTCAGAAGCGTCCTCTTTAGCAGGTACTTTGGAGCTCGGAAAATTAATTTTATTATACGACTCAAATAATATTTCTATTGAGGGTAATACTGATATTGCTTTTAGAGAAAATGTAATTGATAGATATAAAGCATATGGTTGGCAAACTTTAGTTGTAGAAGACGTTAACGATTTAGTATCTTTAAATAATGCTATTGACGAAGCAAAAAAAGATACAGTTCACCCTACCCTAATTCTTTGTAAAACAAAAATCGGCTATGGTGCCCCTACAAAACAAGGAACTGCAAAAGCACATGGTGAACCTTTAGGAAAAGAAGAAATCGCACAAGCTAAGAAAAACTTAAATTTTAATTATGAAGATGACTTTTCATTTCCACAAAGTACTAAGGACTATGTTTCCGAATTACTTTCCTCATTTGAAAAAGAGGAAGAAAAATGGAATGATCTATGCAGTAAGTATAAAGAAAAATATCCACTAGATTATGCAAATTGGGAACAATGGCATAATACAGAACTACCTGTAGACTTACTTAATAGTGAAGATTTTTGGAGTTATGAAGGTGATATTGCAACAAGAGTTTCTTCTTATAATGTTTTAAATAAAATTGCAAAATTAATTCCAAACCTTATTGGTGGCTCTGCTGACCTTTCACCATCTACAAAAACAATAATGGAAGGTTTTAGTTCATTAACTACAGAAGATAAGTCAGGACGAAATTTACATTTTGGTATTAGAGAGTTTGCAATGACTGCAATGGCAAATGGTATTGCTTTACATGGTGGTTTAAGACCTTATATTTCTGGATTCTTTGTTTTTTCAGATTATATGAAACCTGCTATGCGCCTTGCTGCATTAATGAATTTGCCAGTTATAAATATATTAACTCATGATAGTATCGGTGTAGGTGAAGATGGTCCAACGCATCAACCAGTTGAACAACTTGCTATGTTAAGAAGCATACCAAACTTTACAGTTTTAAGACCTTGTGATACTCATGAAACTGCAGCTGCATGGTACCTAGCTTTAACACGTAAAAGCCCTTCTGCACTTGTTTTAAGCCGACAAAACTTACCTTTACTCAAAGATACAGGTAAATGTGCATTAAAAGGAGGATATATTTTACGTGATAGTAATGGTACTCCAGACGTAATACTTATAGCTACAGGATCCGAAGTATCACTTTGTTATGATTCAGCTATAGAACTTGAAAAACAAGGCAAAAAGGTACGTGTTGTATCTATGTTATCAATAGAAGTTTTTGAAGAACAAAGTTCAGAATATAAAGAAAATGTTTTACCGAAAGAAATTACAAAACGTGTTGTTGTAGAAGCAGCATCAAGCTTTGGCTGGCATAAATATACAGGCTTTGAAGGTAAACTTATTACAGTTGATGCCTTTGGTGCATCAGCACCAGCAAATGAAATATTTAAGGAACGTGGTTTTACAATAGATAATGTTATTGCGACTGTTAATTCATTATTTTAATAATCACTAAAATAAATCGTTTTTTTTCAAATATTCAAATATTTTGATTTGATTGTTAAATACCTACGAAAAAGAAAAAATATGTAGTATCAAAATAAATGACCTATTTTAATGATAAAATAAAATGTACCCTATAGAGTAGACTAAAAAAATTTTCTACGCTATAGGGTTTTTATTATTCTAATTATAAAGAAATGTTAAATAATCAAAAAAACATTTCTTTGAAATAAATTGATAAATTTTTAAAAAATAAATTTAAGTTATTTTTTGAAATTAACATTTGTATCACATTCAGGGTATTATGATTATTATAATGACAAAAATACATTAAATAGACAATATCAAGATTTAAAGATGAAATTTTAAAAGAAATACACTAGGATTTATAAATAGCAACGTCTAAAATACACCATTTCCCCCCTCATATTGCAAAGAAAAACTAATGAGGTAAAAAATTCATCTTCTAGCGTATTTTTAGTAAGTTTCAAAGCTTAATCGTACAGATAGACCATAACTGAGAGCGTTAGCTGAGGCGAAGGTAATCTACTGCGAGTGGGACTTTAAACCCACAGATAAGAAGGTCATTTGACTTTTAACTATGCCTAGAAAATGTCGCATTTTGGGGTGTCTTCGATTTATACATAAATCTTTGCATAATGCATTTTGCAATGATGCCCTATCTTTCTACATTTTACGTACCTTTTATCAAATCCTTTTACAAAAAAAACTGATGTATTATACATCAGTTTAAAATGAGACACCCGGGGCTCGAACCCGGGACACCTTGATTAAAAGTCAAGTGCTCTACCGACTGAGCTAGTGTCCCAAAATATTAAGGGTGGGTAAAGGGATTCGAACCCTCGACCCCCAGTGCCACAAACTGGTGCTCTAACCAACTGAGCTATACCCACCATAAAGTAATGTACCTGGAGGGATTCGAACCCCCGACCCACGGCTTAGAAGGCCGTTGCTCTATCCAGCTGAGCTACAGATACATAATAATCGGGGTGACAGGATTTGAACCTGCGACCTCCTGATCCCAAATCAGGCGCGCTAGCCAAGCTACGCTACACCCCGATATAAAATGGCGACCACTTATTTTCCCAGTCCGTCTCC
>JBKECM010000149.1:0-13160 GCA_047974615.1 Lachnospirales bacterium | reverse complement strand
ACCTTCGAAAGAACGAGTGCTAATTTTATGCGACATGCAAGATGATTTGCAAAGCAAATCATCAAGTCGAGCGTAATTTTTGTGCAGTAATATTTTTTTCTATCCTTTATCAGCACCCTCGTTTAGATATTAATTCTACTACTGGGGAGTTGAAAAAAATAATATAGAGAAATAAATCTTTGTAGCTTTACTTAGATTTATTTTTTTTGTAAAAACACTTATTTTATTATTAGAAAATGACGATAAATTATATAATAATAGTAGATTTTTCGTGAAAAATTTGTTATAATTAAAAAGTGTAAATATATAATATATTAGGGGTAGTATGAAAAAAATTAAAATTATAGTTCTATTAGTGTTTTCCCTTGTTTTGACAGGGTTTATTTCAGTTGGAACTTTTTCTTTTTTAGAAAATCAAGTATATGATTTTTTTCTTAGAGATAGTCGGAAAATAACTAATGATGTCGTTATCGTTGGAATAGATAACGAAAGTATTGACAAAATAGGTAGATATCCTTGGGATAGAGATGTATATGCAAAATTAATTGATAATTTAACAGAAGGCGATGCTGCTGCTGTTGGTTTTGATATTATTTTTTCTGAAGTACAAGGTGAAGAAGATTATACTTTAAAAGAGTCTATAGAAAAAAATGGTTCTGTAGTTTTAGCGACTTATGCTGATTTGAACGGTGAACTTTTAGAAGATGAATTTTTGTCTGCAAATTATTTTTATTATCCAAACAATGTACTGCTGGAGGCATCTCCTCATCTTGGTTTTATTAATACTGTTTTGGAAAGTGATAATGTTGTAAGGCGTGCTTTACCTTATATTTTTGATATTGAAAATCAAGAGTATAAAAAATCTTTTAATTATAAACTTTATGAAATTTATGCGAATAAAAATAATTTAGAGATGAATAGTTTGCAAGCTTCTTATTTTGAAAGACCTTTTATAAATTACTATGGGCAAAGCGGGTCGATTGAAACTATTCCTTTTTATATGGCATTAGAACCTGATATTGTTTCCCCTGAATATTTTAAAAATAAAATAGTTTTAATTGGTATGACTGCATCTGGTGGTGAAGATATATACTCTACTCCTGCAGAAGCTATGTATGGCGTTGAGATACACGCAAATTTTATAAATAACCTTTTACTTAATAATTATAAAACTTATACTAATATTTTTTCAATGCAGTTAAATAATGAAATCAGTTTTGATTTATTTTTACTTATTGGTTGTCTTATTAGTTCGGCTATTTATATTTTAATTTCATTAGTAAACAAAAATAATTTCATTAAAACTATTTGTGCCTTTGTATTTATAATTCTATATTTGTTTTTTGTAAAATATATGTTTGATATAGGTTATATAATAATGTTTATTTATCCTATAATGATGTTTGTATTATTATATTTGATAGATATTATTGTTGATTATTTTATAGCTAATAAAGAAAAGAAAAAAATTACAGATATTTTTAGTAGATATATGTCAAAAGATCTTGTCAATAAAGTTGTAGCTGAAGGTTACGAAAATATGAAACTTGGTGGTAGTAGAAAATTTATTACTGTTATGTTCATAGATGTTCGTGGGTTTACCACTATGTCGGAAGCTTTAGAACCTGAAACTGTTATGAGTATAATTAACGAATATCTGTCGATGGCATCTATTAGTGTCTTTAATCATAAGGGGTTGTTAGATAAATATACTGGTGATGGTCTTATGGCTTTGTTTAATGTACCATATGATTTAGAAAACCACGAAATTGCTTGTGTTAAAGCAGCTTTGGAAATACAAAAAAATTCTGAAAATATATATAAGTCCTTATATGAAAAGTACAATAGAGATGTAAAAATCGGTATCGGTATTAATTGTGGTGATGCAATCGTTGGAAATATCGGTAGTACTATAAGAATGGACTATACTGCTATAGGTGATGCTGTTAATACAGCTGCTAGACTCGAGGCTAACGCTAAGGGCGGGCAAATACTTATAAGTGAAGATGTATATAATAGAATTAAAGATAAAGTAAAAGTAAATCCTATTGGCGAACTTTCCTTAAAAGGAAAAGCTAATACTATATATACTTATGAAGTTGTTAATGTTGTCGAGGAGTAGAATATGGATAAAATATTTAAAGAAAAAAGTGATTCTGAAAAATTAAAATTAATTTTTGACTATATAAAAAAAATAGGACAATCAAATGATATAGAAAACTCATTATTAATTTTAAATGATATGGGTAGAGATATTGTTAATGCTGAAAGATGTACAATTTGGTTACTTGATAATAATGATGAATATTTATATTCAAAAGTTGCACATGGCGTTGATATTTTAAAAGTACCTAAAAATACTGGTGTCGTGGGACAATGCGTTGAAAATGGAGAAATTTTGTTAGTAAATGACCCATATAACAGCGACAAATTTAATAGTACTATAGATGATAAAACAGGTTTTGTTACAAAGTCTATTTTAGTTTATCCTTTGTATGACTCAAAAAACAGAGTTATGGGTGCTATTCAAGCTTTAAATAAAAATAATGAAGAATCATCTTTTGACGATTATGATATGGAAATTTTGTCTATAGCTAGTACATTTTCTGCAAATATACTTGAAACTATGCGTTTAGATCTTGAAATAAAAAGATCACAAATGGAAACTATAAATTTGCTTGGGGAATTATGTGAAAAAAGATCTTTAGAAACTGGTAAACATACTGCTAGAGTTTCAAAATATAGTCGTGTTATAGCTGAAAAACTTAATATGTCAACTTTTGATATTTCAACTATTGAGCAAGCGGCAGCTCTACATGATATTGGTAAACTTAGTATTCCTGATAGAATATTATTAAAGCCCGGTGGGCTTGATGATGAGGAATATAAAATTATGCAAAAGCACTCTGAAGTAGGTTTTTATATGCTTAAAAATTCTAAGTCAGAAATTTTAAAAACTGCATCTATAATATCTTTAGAACATCACGAAAGATTCAATGGAAAAGGATATCCATGTAAGCTTAAAGGTGAAGAAATTGATATTTATGCAAGAATTGTTGCCTTGTCAGATGTTTTTGATGCGATATCTTCAAAAAGATGCTATAAAGATGCATGGGAGCTTGAAAAATGTTTTGACACTATTCGTGCTGAAAGTGGAGAACATTTTGACCCGAAAATTGTTAAAGCTTTTTTTGAAGGCAAAGATGAAATAATTGAAATTTTTAATAAATATGGAGAGAATGAAAGACTTTTCTAGGAGGGAATAGCATGAAAGTAAGAAGATTTTTATTAGTATTAATAGTTGCTTTTAGTTTTAGTTTTCCTTATAAAATATATGCTGATAGCTTTATTGATATAGAAGACTCATATGCTAAAGAAGAAATTCAAAATTTTAATATGCAAGGATATTTTGATGTTTTTAATTTTAAAAATTCTGCTGAATTTTTACCAGAAAAATATGCTACTAGAGGTGAGGCAATAGTGCTTGTTGTTACGTCAAATAACCTCAATTTAACTTATGAAAACAATACACCTTTTATTGATTTTGAAGAAATACTTGATGTGTACAAACCATACGTTATTACTAGCTATAATGAAGGTGTTGTTAATGGTGTTTCAACAAAAAATGGCGTTGAATTTGCTTTTGATGATTTAATAACTCGTGAGCAACTTGTAACTTTACTTGGTAACTACTACAATGTTTCAAGTAATACTGAAAATAAATTTTTAGATAATGACTCAGTAAGCGATTGGGCTTTGCCATACGTAAATTATTTTAATAAAAATGGTTTGGTTATTGGTGATGATAAAGGCAATTTTAACCCTAAAGATTACGTTACTCGTCAAGAGGTTGTTATAATAATTGATAGATGTGAAGAATTTTTTAATGGTTATGGAAATAACGTTTCAGTATACGTTGGTAGTGGCGAAATAGGTTATTTAAACAGCGCATATGAAGATAGTAGTCTTACTATTATTGCAGATATTGATTTTGATGATGATAATAACATTGTTTTTGCTGATTCACTTATAAATAAGATAAGAATAGCAAAAGATGGTGTAGTTTCTGATGTTTTTGGAAACTTAAACGAAACAGATTTTGCTGGAACTCCTATAGGAGGATATGTAGATGGTGATTTAAGTGAAGTTTTACTTTCAGAACCTCAAAAAATTATTACTTTAGATAATGGAATGATTTTATTTACTGAAAGTACTAACAATACAATTCGTGCTTATGACGAAAATCGTGTATATACTCTTGGTGGTAAAATCGAAAGTGGCTACAAAAATGGCAAATTGAGTGAAGCTTTATTTAACAGACCTATGGGTATGGCTGAAGACTCTAAGGGAAATATATATGTTGCTGATACGTTAAATCACGTTATTAGAAAAATTGATGTTAATGGTAATGTTACACTTTATGCTGGAACACCTGAAAAAAGCGGTAATGTTAACAGTACTCTAACAAATTCATTATTAAACGAACCTGTTGATATCTTTATTGATGAATATGATACTTTATATATTGCTGATTCAGGAAATAATGCTATTAAAAAAATAGAAAATGGAAATATTGTTTTAGTTGCTGGTGGTAGTACTGAAATTGATCCTTTAACTGATACTGAAATAGGTGGAGATTTAGATGGAGAAGCTACAAAAGCTTTGTTTAACTACCCTATGGGAATATTTGTGGAAGATAAAAAAATATATATAGCTGATACTTTCAATAATAAAGTTAAAGTCGTAGAAAATGGATATGTAACTACACTTGCCGGTAATGGAGAAAACGGTAATATGGTAGGGGATTTAACAGAAGCATCATTTAGCTCACCTACTGCTGTTTTGGTTTTGGATAATATAATATATGTAGCAGATTCAAATAATCATATGATTAAAAATATAGGGTGGGAGGACGATGTACAATGATAAAAAAATTATTAACTTTATTTTTAGTTTTTACAATATTCATAACAAATAGTACTTTTAGCCTTACTACTGTTATGGCAGAAACTGAAGGAAATGCCAAAATTACAAGTTTTTCTGGGACTGTTTCTGTGCAAAGGGAAGGTAGTCTTAAATCTTTTACACCTTTTGCTAATATGAGTATATCTGTTGGTGATAAAATCTCAACTAGTAAAGATGGAAGTGTGACTATATTATTAAACGATGTAAATACAATAGTACTTGGAAAAAGTACGAGCATTACTTTATCAAAATTAAATGATATAGATGAAAAACCTTTAAGTGCGTATATTCTTCACTATGGTAATGCAAGTAACGATGTTGATACAAAAACTGTAAGTGATACAAACTATAAAGTAAATACTGTTAATACTGTTATGGGTGTTCGTGGTACGACTTTTGACGTAGTTAAGAAAATCACTGAAAAAGGTGATGAACGTATTCAACTTATTACTATTGAAGGTGAAGTTGAAGTTGATGAGCTTAACTATAATGAAAGAAAATCATACGGCGAATTTAACGGTTTAGGTTCAGTTTTTAGAGAAGAAAATATCGTTTTTGATGGTCAAGATGATAAAAACAAAGAAATAATTAGTGTTGATATAAATAAACTTGATGCTGAACAACTTGTATGGCTTGATAATAATAAAGGTTTATTATCTGAAAGTATTAAACAAGAAGTTAGTCAAAATCTTGAAGAAAAGCTTAGTCAAGAGGTTGAAAAAATAAATAAATTAGATGAGGCAACTAAAGTAGGTTTTTCTAATGAAAAAGTTATTTATGAAAATACTATAAAAGAGAATAATGATAAAAAGAAAAATGAAAATATTTCTAATTCAAATAACACAAGTAATTCAAGGGATAAAAATGTAGAAAAAGAAAGTGACAATTCAAGCTCAAGTGGTGGTTCTGGTGGCAACTCAAGTGGTGGCAACTCAAGTGGTGGCAACTCTGGAAGCAATACTTCTGATAATACAAATGATGATGACGACTATGTAGATGATTCAACGGACGATGATGATACTACAGAAGTGCCAACAGATAACGGTGATGGTACAACAGAAGAGCCAACAGACAATGGCGATAATACAACAGAAGAGCCAACAGACAATGGCGATGATACGACAGAAGAACAAACAGACAATGGTGATGATACAACAGAAGTACCGACAGATAATGGTGATGGTACAACAGAAGAACCAACAGATGATGAATTTGTGCTTAATAAAGATATTGTTATAGAAAGTGCATATGACTTAAATGAGTTTAATAGACTTATTCTTGAAAATAGCAGTTTCGTTATTGAAACTATTACTTTTAATACGGATATAGATTTTACTGGTTATACTTGGACTCCTATTAATATTAGTAACTGTACTATTAATGGTAATGGTCATACAATTAGTAATATTGCTATTTTGCCAACAGATACAGAATTTTTAGGCTTTTTTGGTAGTCTTATAAATTGTATTGTTAGCGATTTGCATTTTGATAATGTTACTTTTGTAACTGCAAAGAGAAGTGTTGTAAAAGCACAAGGAATCTTAGCAGGAAGTATAACAAATTCTAAAATACTTGATGTTAAAATTACTAATATACCAAGCTTTGGTGGCTCTACAAATGTAGGTGTTATAGCTGGATATGGTAAAAATATTATTGATATGGAAGATGTTATTATCGAAAATGTAGACGGTGTAAATGCAACTAGCAACGCTGGCGGTGCTTTTGGTAATTTGGAAGGTGCTTTTGTTTCTGATGTAGAAATGAAAAACATAGGCGAAATAACAAGTACTATATCAAGTGGTGGCTTTGCTGGTTCTGCTACAGCTGCTGCAATACATAATGTTAGTGTAGACAACGATGAAGGTGTTACTTCTATAAAATCAACAAATAATGCTGGTGGAATTGCAGGCAAATTAAACTTTGATGCTATAAGTAGATTTACAATTTCAAATAGTTCTATTACTGCAAAAAATTGCGGTTATTATGTAGGCGATGGTTCAAACTTTGCAAATTTTGGTTGTCAATATTTTAATGTTGAAGTTATTGATACTGATAGTATAGTTTGGGGCAACGTTGTAGAGATTACTAATGCTGAAGAATTACATAGTTTTAATGAATATGTATTAAACAATACTTCTTATGTGGTATCAAGTATTTCTATTACAAATGATATTAATTTTGAAGACTATGTATGGACACCCGTTGATATTAATAAAATTAGTTTTAATGGTAATAATAAAACTATAAGTAATATGAAAATAGAGTCTGAAACAAGTGGAAATCTTGCAATGTTTAAGACGCTTACTACAGGATCATCTGTAAGTGCAATTAATTTTGATAATGTTATTTTATCAAATAGTTCAAATAGCTCTAATAATATTGGTGTTATAGCAGGTGAAATATCTGGTAGTACAATAAATAACATATCAGTAAAAAATTTAATAACTGATACTGTTGCAGTAGAAAATATTGGTGCATTGTGTGGGAAAATTTCAGGTTCAACTGTAAGCAATATTACTGTTTCTGATGTAGATAGTCTTGAAGCGTCTGCAAGTACAAGTTGTAGTGGTGGACTTACTGGTACTGTGAATAGTTGTACTTTAAGTAATATTCAAATAAAAAATATCGGAGATATAATGGCTACTAATTATGCAGGTGCTATTTCAGGCAAACTTAGTGGGTTGACTATTGCAAATTCTAATGTAGATACTGTTAATAGTGTTACTGCTAATATTGCAGGTGGTGGATTTGGTTATATTTATGACGCAACTATATCAAATGTTCACATTGTAGGATTAAATAATGTGGTTGGTGATTATGCTTCTGGGGGATTAGTAGGTGAAGTTACTCTGTCTCAAATTTCTGATAGTGCTGTTAGAAATGCTAAAGTAATAGAAGGAAACGACTATGCGGGTGGAGCATTTGGTAAAGTTAGTAACAATTCTGCTGTCATCAACAATGAAACAGATGATATTGAAAAAATATTTGCTAATTTAAGAGCAGGAGGTCTTATAGGATATAATGCCTCTGGATCATTTATTGATTTGAATAATATTTACAATATTGATTTAATACAGTCAAATTCTTATGTTGGTGGTATTGTAGGAGAGTTAGCAGGTGGTTCAATTACAAACTGTAAAATGAAAAATATTGTTTTGTCAGGTAATAATACGAACCGATATGTGGGTATTATAAGTGGTGGTACTATGGGGAGCAATACAGAACAATAGATTAATAGAAAGTATGAGTATAATAATGAGTAACTATACTGTGAAAATATGGGGTTGTAGGGGATCTATATGTCAAACTAGAGATGATATGCGTGTGTATGGTTTAAATACATCTTGTATTTCTTTAGAAACACCAGAAGAAATAATTATTGTTGATGGTGGTAGTGGAATTGCTTTATTTGATGAATATTACTACGAAAGCCTTTGTAATAAGAAAATTAAAATTATACTTACACATTATCATTATGACCATATTTTAGGGTTGCCTTTTACAAAATTTCTTTATGATAAAAATGTTGATGTGGAAATATATGGTGCTACATATAATGGTGAAAGTTGTGTAGAGATTTTTAGTAAAATATACTGTAGCCCATTTTTTCCTCTTGAACTAGAAGATTTAACTAATGTGTCTTTTATAAATATAGATAGGTCAATATGTGATAAATTTTCAAAAGTAAAAATAGATTATATTGACTTAAATCATAAAGGTGGCGCTATAGGATATAAACTTAAGTTTTTAGATAAAGTGATATGTATAATAACAGACCATGAATATCGTAGCGATACAAATAAAGATTTATTAAAAGATTTTATTAAGAAATCAGATATTCTTATAATGGATTCTTATTTTATAAATGAAGATTTTATAAGTGGCTGGGGACATTCTACTATAGAAGAGTGTGTTGATTTAGTTAATGAACTTGATATAGGGTTAGGTATACCTTTTCACCATAACACTAGCTATAATGATGATTTTTTAAAAAATTTTGAACTGAAAATTAGAGAAAAAAATAAGAACATTATTTTTGCAAAAGATGGTATGACTTTTGGTTTTTAAAGCACTAACGTCAAAAATTCATAATTTTCTGTGTCATAATGTATTATGTAGAAATAAAAATAAAAGGTTGTGAAGAAATCGTTTAAGAATTCTTTACAACCTTTTTAAATAAAAAATATTTTACTTCCATAAATCTTTTTCAATTATAGCTTTTACTGTATTGTTTAAGTTGCTTTTTTCTTCTTTTGTTAATGTTGAGGTTTCTATTGGACTATGAAAAATAAGCTCAACGTTAGCTTTTTTCAGTTTATTATTATTTTTTTCAAGTAAATTATAAGTTCCGTTTATAGTAATGGGAACTATAGGCACATTTGTTTTTGTAGCCAATTTAAAGCTACCTGCTTTAAACTCTCCTAGTGTTGTATCTTTTCCACGTGTGCCTTCTGGATATATACAAATAGAGTGGCCTTCTTTTAAGTATTCTATACCAGTTAAAATAGAGTTAAGTTGAGATTTTGGCTCATTTCTATCTATAAAGATGCAACCCATATGTCCCATCATTTTTGATAAAATCGGTATGTTTGAAAGCTCAATTTTTGCAACAAAGCCTTTTGGTACATCAAGGTCTACCATAAGTATTGCAGTATCAAAGTTGCTTTGATGGTTTGCTACATAAAGTGTAGGTCTGTCATAAATGATATTTTCTCTACCTTTAACTACGTAACTATCTTTTTTTTCAGATACACCTGCAAAGTACAAATGAGTTTTTGCCCAACTACGAGCTATTTCATAAGCTTTTTTACGATATTCAGTTTTTGATAAAGTAGTTTTCTGTCTTTCTAAGTTTTTAATTCGAGGTATATATGCTAGTAATCCAATAGGCCACCATATCCACCAAATAATTGTACGTATCATTACTCTTTACCTTTTTCTAAAATTTTTAATACATCTTCTTCACTAAAAGGTGATTCTATATCTTGTTTTTTAATTTCTTCTGTAATTTTCTCAAGGAAAACTCTATAGTTTTCTGAACAGTTATTTTGCCAATTTGCAGTAGCTTTAGCTGCTTCGCTTTCTGTAAAAAAAGTTAAAGTGAACTCCATCATAACAAAGTCACTATCAGAAATATTACCCTTAACTTTCCAACTATTTGTTTCCTTATCATTAAAATAATGGGCACTTACTTCATTTTTTCTTTCAACATTTTTTTTGTTTAAGTCTACGTATCGTAATATTTGGGTTCTAGCAGACATAGGTATAAGTTTCTCAAAAGATTCAATCATCGATATACCTTCATCTGTTATAGAATAATATTTTATTGAATTTTCCACATAGTTTTCTACATAAAAATTTTCGCACATTTCTTCAAGTAAAGAGCTAAATATAAAGTAATCAATTAATTCGTACTCCAAAATAAAGCCATTTAATTCTTCGCTTGAAATAGGTGCGTCATATTTAAGAAGAAAAAATAATATTATAAATTTATTATTACTTTTTTGTAGTGTTTCGTTCGTGTTTCTTTTATCCATAACATACTCCATAACTGTAATACTATAATTATATAATAATTAACAATTATTTTCAAGTCTTTAAATGCATTATTATTATAACTAAAAATTATACTTTAAGGAGGGTGCTGAAAAAGTCAAAAAAGATAAAAATATCACTAATGACAATGGCACAAAAATAGTGAGATAGCATAAAAGCAGCGAGGAAAGAAGGTACTGATAAAGTTATAAGGAAAAAATTGATATTATCTTATCGAAAAACTCCTAAATTAATTTTTTTCTAACTTTTGACAGCACCCTCGTAAATAAGCATATTAATAAAATATTTGATTTTTTAATTAAAAAATGTTATAATATTCAAAAAGAATTAAGTGTTTTAAACAAGAAATATTATATATTTTGTTTAAAATATACAAAGTTATAATTTAATATAAACTACTTGGAGGTTTAATATGGACAAGCTAACGGAAAAAAATAATTTTTTTAAAGGTATTAAACCAAAGGAACTTTTGGAAAAATATGGTTCGCCTTTATACGTATACAATGAAGATATTTTTTTAAAACGTACTTTGGAAATGAAAAATCTGGTAGATTATAATAAATTTGTAGTTAACTATAGTGCAAAAGCAAATACAAGTTTAGGATTATTACAGCTTATTGAAAAAGAAGGTCTTCATGTTGATGCTATGTCACCGGGAGAAATTTTCGTTGAAATGAAAGCTGGATTTACACCAGATAGAATTTTTTACATTAGCAATAATGTAACTAAAGAAGAAATGATTTATGCTATTGAGCGTGGAATAATTGTTAGTATTGATAGTTTGTCACAACTAGAGCTTATTGGTGAAATATATAGAGATAAAATGGTATCTACTTTCGATGGAAAAGTAGCTGTACGTTTTAATTCTGGTGTGGGTGCAGGTCATCACGAAAAAGTTGTAACTGGTGGTAAAAAAACTAAATTTGGTATAAACTCTGAATATATTCAAGATGTTAAAGATATTTGTTTAAAATACGGTCTTACTGTTAAGGGCATAAACCAACACATAGGCTCGCTTTTTATGACTGGTGAAAAATACGTTGAAGGCGTTAAAAACATTATCAATATAGCTAAAGAGTTTGAAAAAATTGAATTTGTTGATTTAGGTGGTGGATTCGGTGTACCATATAAATCAATGTATGGAGAAGAACCTCTTGATTTAGTTAACTTAGGAAAAATATTAACAAAATATATTAGTGAGTTTATAGATGAGTTGGGTCGTGAAATAACAATTAAAATCGAACCAGGTAGATATATTTCATGTGAAAGTGGTGTAGTGCTTGGTACTGTAACTTCTGTAAAGAAAAATTCAGATATTAAATATGTAGGTTGCGATATCGGTTTTAATGTTTTACAAAGACCTGTTATGTATGATAGCTACCATGAAATAGAAATTCATAATGATGATCTTAATACAGAAGTGTCAACTGTAGTAGGTAATATATGTGAAAGTGGTGATATTTTAGGTAAAGATAGAACTTTACCTATTGCTTCTGTTGGTGATGTTATTTGTGTTTGTGATGCAGGTGCATATGGTTTTACTATGGCATCTAATTATAATAATAGACTTAAACCGGCTGAAGTTTTAATTCGTTCAAATGGAGAAGTTGTTATTTTACGTGAACGTGATACTCTTGAAAGTTTAATTGTTAATCAAAAAATGATATAATATAGATTTGCTACTAGAGTAATCAATAAGTAAATGTACTTTATTTACATTATTATATAAAAGAATTATTACTTAGAATGTTTAAAAGTATGCTTTAGGGCATACTTTTATTATTAAAATTTTTAAGGAAAAATTCTATATCATATTATCTGTTTTTATGCAAATTTTTTATCTATTTTTAATAATTTTTTGTATATATTAAGTGTATTTTTTAAAAAATGCATATATAATATATATATTATTACAATTATGTGCTTAATTTGAAGAAGTTAAAAAAAACTGTTAAATAATTATCAATATTTGTTGACAAATTACTTCAAATGTGTCAAAATATAGGTATAAGTACATGGTATTGTACATACTGTCATATTGAATTTAAAGGAGATATTTTATGGAGATTTTAACTAATAAGCACCATAGAAATTTATATAAGCAACTAGTAAAAGCATATTATGACGGAAATTTTGATGATGAATTTGATAGAATTTTAAATCATACTGAATATAAAAGAGAGGCTACTTTACGACTTATATCAATATTATGTAATATCGATATTGATGTTGATGCCGAAGATTCTATTGTTAAAACACAAGTTATACATGCTATTACTAACTATAGAATAAAAGAAAAGATAGCTAAACAACTTTTAGAAAGTGACAAGCTTGATATAAAAGAACGTGAAAAATGTAAGTCTATTTGTGCCTTAAATTCAATTTTAGATGACCCTATAAGTTGTGATACATTACTAAGCACCACTGCTTGTGTTGAATGTGGTCTTTGTGATGTGCAAGTTCAACTAAAGGGTTTATATGATAGGGAGTCACTTATACCTGTTGCAGAGTTACTTGATGGTGAAGATGATGTAATTGCTATAGTTGCTCCTGCTATTGCTGGGCAGTTTGGTGATGATGTTACTTTAGAGCATATGAGAGCAGCCTTTATTCATTTAGGATTTTCTGATATGATTGAA
>JBKECM010000115.1:0-6760 GCA_047974615.1 Lachnospirales bacterium | reverse complement strand
AAATAGCACGAAACTATCTATAACCTTAACAACTATATTTTAGCATAGTTTCTTGCTTTTTTCAATTATGAAAGGAGCAAAAATGATAACAAATAAAAGGTGGTGTTTTAATGGTAAATTTCATTAATTTTATCACTGACAAATTGCAAAAGTTAAATGTAAATGAAAATCCACGCTATCCATTAAACGATATTGGTATAGCTAGATTATTTTATGATATATTCAAAGAAAAAATATGTTATGTACCTGAATCAAAGTCTTGGTACATATTTGATAGTCAACGTTGGGGAAAAGATAGTGCAATGTGTATTATGGAACTTTGCAAAACTTTTTCAGAAGGCTTTTATAAATACGCAGTATCTCTACCTGATGATACTGAATTTATTGTAAAGTACGCAACAAGTTTATATGGTCGTAAAAAACGTGAAAGTATTTTACGCGATGCTTGCTCTATATCCCCTAGAAGCCTATCACTTTTTGATAATGATAAGTTATTACTTAATTGCCAAAATGGCACATACAACCTTAAAACAATGGAACTACAACCACATAACCCTAGTGACTATTTAACTAAAATATCTAATGTAGAATATTCTGAAGATGCAAGCTGTAGTCGTTGGATTAAATTTATTTCAGAAGTAATGCAGGAAGATTCTGATACAGAAAGATTTTTACAAAAAGCCTTTGGCTACTGTTTAAGTGGTGAAATTATTTTTGAATGTTTCTTTATTTTATATGGTAGCACAACTAGAAATGGTAAAACTACAGCTTGTGAAACTGTATCTCATTTACTCGGTGAATACGCAAGAACTGCACAACCTGAAACACTAGCAAAAAAATCAACTGACGGCTCAACTCCTACACCTGATATTGCAAGATTAAAAGGTGCAAGATTTTTAAATATGCCAGAGCCTGAACGTGGACTTGAATTAAATGCCGCATTAATAAAACAATTAACTGGTGGTGATAGTTTTACAGGACGATTTCTACACGAAAACCCTTTTGAATTTATACCTGAGTTTAAAATTTTTATCAATACAAATCACCTACCACGTACTGGTGATGATACTATATTTTCTAGTGATAGAGTTAAGCTAATTCCCTTTGAAAGACACTTCAATCCTAACGAACAAGATACTGGATTAAAAGCTCATTTTAGAGAAAAAGAAAATCTAAGTGCTATATTTAACTGGCTCATTCAAGGTTATAAATTACTAAAAGAAGAAGGTTTAATTGTTCCTGAAAAAGTATTAAATGCTACTAAAGAATATCGACAAGAAACTGATATTGTTGGAACATTTTTAAATGATACTTTGATGATTTCAGAAGGTTCTAGAATTATGACAAGTGAGCTTTATCGTAAGTATGCTGATTGGGTAAAAGATAACGGCTATAGACAACTAAATAATAAAAATTTTGTAGGAGAATTACGTAAAAGATATGAAATAAAGAGAGATGGATTGAGAGGAAATGAAATAGTTAATATGGACTATCTACCAACGAATCACCACTGGAGAAATCAAACCTAGTCAGAAAATAGCTATCACTCGTGTCACTTGTCTCATAAATTTATACTTTTTTATAATTTTTAGTGTAAGAAGTGATACGAGTGATACCAAAATTGAAAGGAGTTTACAACGTGAAAAAAGTTCAAATATCTTGGGATTTATTTATGTTATTAATTAGATATTTTCTATTAGAAAGCTACGATACATTTGATGAAATTAAAGTATTAGTTGAAGAAAAATTAGATGCTATGGAAAGGCGAGAATTATATACAAAATATAAAACTTCTGATAGTGAAGAAGAAAAAGAAAATGCAAGAAATAAATACCTTGATAAGAAAGGATACCATAGAGATTTTCGTTGGTAGCTATTTCTTGTTAGCTATATTTTACAGGTATGTGTCACATACCTGTTGATATTGGCAAAGTAAAATTTTTATTAAATAAAGTTACAATTATTTATATTATTTTTTATTTTTAAAAGTTTGATAAACTGTGTTGATACTGTCCAAAGGACAGTATTAAAACCTTGCAAATTTGAAAGGTTTAGAGGTATTGGGATACTTCCCAACAAGCAGGTTTTGCAATGAGGTTGTACCGACTTGCCCTGCTTGCTAAGACTATGAATAACAAAAATATAACTATAGAAATCAAATTTATTAAACATAATTTATACTAAAGGAGTTACATATTATGATGAAAACAATATATGATGAAACAAATGGATTATACTATAATTTAGGCGAAGATGGTATGTACTACCCTGCAGTTGTTATTGGAAATGAAGATGCAGAAGATGAGGAAGATTATGTTATAGGCATATATGGTATGCTACGAAAAACTTTTTTGAAAGAACATAGACTTGGTACATATAACAGATTATTAGTGACTAATAAACTTCAAGAGCATTTAAAAGAAATAGATATTCAGGCATTAGAAATGATTGAAGAAATTACAATAAGTTTTGCAGAAGGTAGTGGTTGTGATGAAGATTTAAAAGCTAGTAACCAACTGGAATGGGTAGCAGGAATGAATAATTTTAGATATATGGCAGAAGAAAAGGTTTTACGTGATATTGTATATATTTAGTAATTAAATATTTGAGATAAATATATATTTTTTAATGAAAATATGCTATAATTAAACCCTATGAAAGGTAAGGTGTCAGTATGAATCCGTTAATAAAATGGCCTGGTGGTAAATCAAGCGAAATAAGTAAAATTGAAAAATTAATACCAAAACACGATAGATATATTGAGCCATTTTTTGGTGGTGGAGCATTATTTTTTCACTTACAACCAAATAAGGCTGCTATAAATGATGTTTCACAATCTTTGATGGAATATTATTCTTTAATAAAAAATCAAGATAAACATCTATTCGAACTACTACAATGCTATAGCAATAGTTTTGCTAATATAATAGAAACTTGCGAAAAAAATTATGATGACATTTTTTCTATATACAACGACTTAAATAATGAACAGTTAAATAAAGAGATTTTATTACTAAAAGTTTCAAAATTAACAGAAACTTTTGCAGATGAAATTAATTATGGTTTTAAAAAAATGTTATTACTTGATAGTGGAGAATTTAAGTTCCAGTTAAATAAAATGGTAACTGATAAAATGAATAGAACTGTTGCCAATAATAAAAAACAACCATTTAATGATGAAGATTTAAAAAACAATCTAATTACAGGTTTTACAAGTGGTTACTATATGTATTTTAGAAAAGTTTTTAATGATATTAACTTAGATAGAATACAAGCACCATCGTTACAATATAAGGTTGCCAATTTTTATTTTATTCGTGAATATTGTTATGGCTCAATGTTTAGATATAATAAAAAAGGTGAGTTTAATATTCCTTATGGTGGAATTAGTTACAATAAGAAAAATTTTATGAGTAAAATTCAAAATATGTTCAATGAAGATGTAGAATTGATTTTAAAAAATACAGATATTCATTGCTCTGATTTTTCTGACTTTTTCAAAAAAGCAAATCTTACAGAAAAAGATTTTATGTTTTTAGACCCTCCTTATGACACAGATTTTTCTGACTATGAAGGTAAAGATTTTACATTACAGGACCAAGAAAGACTATCTAAAGATTTAAAAGATACTAAGGCTAAATTTATATTAGTTATTAAGAATACTGAATTTATTTATAGTCTATATAAAGATGAATTTAATATACTAGTATTTGATAATAAATATGCTTACAACGTGCGTAGCCGTAATGAACGTAAGGTAGAGCATTTAATAATAACAAACCTCCCTGTTAGCTAACAGGGAGGTTTGTTATTATTAGATGTTTTCATATATAAAACTATATCCATTGCCAAAGAAAAAATAGTTACTAATTAAACTAAAATGTCATTATTAGAGGTGTTTTAACACTTAATATGAGAGTGTTATCTTTACCCTCTTGTAATAAATATCGATCATTTATTTTACAAATATTATCATCATATTCGACAACTAATGCTAAATTATTAATGAAACCTATAATAGAAATAGCTACTATCTTATCTTTGTCAGGTAAAACAAGAAAAGTATCAATTTTTTCATATGCCTCTATATGTGATTTATTTACATCAAATAATGTAATCTTAACATTTTCAGCTATTCTTCCACCAATATTTTGTAAAATCAAATTACTATAAAGACACTTTTGATTTTCTACATAAGGTGTAGAAAACTTTAATTGTTTTTGAATACCCTCATTTACTTTAGGAATCTCGCACTCAATTATAATTTCAGGTCTTTTTTTTAACTCTATTACTTTAGCTTCTTTTTCTTTTTCCAGCAACAATCTATTGTTCTCATTATTATTATAAATTAACGTTTCAATTAAAGCATAAACAGTAATTACACTCCCAATGATAGCTCCTGTGTAATTGCCTAAAAATCCTACCCACTGTTCATTTGTAATATTAGATTTAATTTCATTTCCAATTACAAAATAATCCAGAAGTATAGGTAATATTATTGCAAATATACTAATTAATGATAAAAAAATAGAAACTCTCTTTAATTGCTTTTTATGAATGTTATTTAATTCATTATTCATTATTATCCCCTATATTATAGATTCTTTTTTCAGATGCTTTGAAATAAGTTTCATCAATTTCGCAACCACCAAACTTACGCTCAAGTTCTACAGCCGCAACACCCGTCGAGCCAACTCCCATAAATGGATCAAAAACTACATCACCAGGATTACTCGCAATATTAATAATGTGTTTTAGTAATTTAACAGGCTTTTGAGCTGGGTGCTTAGGGTCTTTTAGTCGTTCGGGTGACATACATATTGGCGATTCAAAAAAATTATGCATTTCATTTTGCTTTGTAAAATTCCAAGTATGTCCTTTGTTCCACATACATATAATCATTTCACAACTATTTAGAAAACCATTTTTATATATTTTCGGTGCTGGATTAGTTTTATGCCATATAAAAAATTGAAAAGTATCATATTCACTATCGAAAGCTTCGTGCCATTTTCCTATCAAGTTATAACTTGTAAAAATAAATATATTGCCCTTTGGTTTTAAAATTCTTTTAAAATCTTCTAACAATTCTTTAGGCTCTAATGCAACATTATCCCATTCTGCAATATCGTTGTTTAGTGCTTCACGACCAGGTAAGTTAATATTTCCAGTTGAGTATTGAGCAATATTATATGGTGGGTCAGTCAATATTAAGTCAACACTATTATCCGGCATTGTTTTTATAAACTCGAAACAATCATTGTTATGGAGGCTAATATTCTTCATCATTCCTCCTATAATTCCCCAAGACAGACACTAATCATATCATTAATTCTGCCATTTAGGTTTATTTCTTCTAAAGCTTCTCTGTAAATATGTGTAAATTCGTCAAATGTTATTTCAGCAGGTAAAATTTTATTCCAAAAATTTGAGCCAATTAAAAACATTGACGGATAATGTAAATGCTTCTTAACAGCACCTTTCCAAGTGTTACCTTCACCGTCTTTGTTATATAAAGTTGCAAAGTAAGCATTACAATTTTCTATACCCATATCAACATAGATATTAAGAAGTTTTTCAACATTTGATGGTGCATTTGAGCTATCTAAATCACCTCCAGCTTTTAATTCGCAAATATTCCAATTTTCGCCGTCAAAAAAAGCTAAGTCAACTGGTTTAGTATGTATATCATTCGTTTTATATTTTTGAGAAAGTGGTAATAAATCTCTTTTTATGTTATCTTGAGTAACACTACTTTCCATACGTGAATTTCCACGTCCTTCCGCGACATTATTTGCTCTATATGCAGATATTTCACCTCTTAAATTTCCGTTATTAGTATCAACATTAGTTATAACTATTTGTCCTTTATCCAAATTCGGAGTTAAGTTATGTACTAAATTGTTTGGGTTAACAATCATTGGAACGTTTTCATCTCCAAATCTAAGTCTGGCAATACGTTTCGCACATGTTTCTATTGCAAAACCGCTTTTAGATTCAAAACTACTTACAAATACCATACTTGCAGTAATTTGTTCGTCCATTTGACTAAGCAAAAAATTATTAACTTTTTTCTTATAATTGTTAATGAAGTCTGCTTCAATTAAGTTAATTAACTTTGAAAATTCTTCTAAAACAATATTTTTGATTTCATCTCTCATACTCATATTTCTCCTTTAAATATCTTTTAACAGCTCTGACAAGGTTACACCAAGCCCATTTGCAATTTTCTCTAAATTTATAATAGCAATGTTTCTCTTGCCAAGTTCTACACTCGCAAAATAAGTTCTATCCATTTCAATAGATAGAGCAAACTTTTCTTGACTTAAACCAGTTTTTAATCTCAATTCACGTATTCTTTGACCTAGCTTTTCAGTTATCATCTACACTACCTCCAATATAGCGATTATACCAAGTAAACGTTATATATGACAACGGACTATAAGAAACAATTAGAAACATTCTTTATAATATCTGCACAAAATAGAAAAATCAGTACCCTATATACACAAAAGTACTGATATTATTTTGATATTAAACGAGCAAATACTATAAAAAATACAAATAAAAAGCCACGATTAAATATACTAAAAACCTTTATTTTATAAAGGATATACCGTAATATATTTAACCCTGGGTCGAGTGGGAATAAAGTCAAAAGGTCTGCAATTCTTATAAAATCAAGGTTTTTAAGGTGTTGATATTAAAAATGACAACGATTGGACAATATAAATTATAAATTGAAAATAGCTAACTGATT
>JBKECM010000049.1:0-21930 GCA_047974615.1 Lachnospirales bacterium | reverse complement strand
AATTATTTATAGTGCAAAATTATAAGGGATAATATAGAAATTTTTAATTTGAATTTTGTAAAAATGGTTGTTGAATTTATACTTTAGTTTTTAGCTGAATTTTTTGAAAAAATTTATATTTAAGTGGAAAAGTTGTAAAGTAGCTTTTTCGCTTAAGGTGACCTCTAAAAACTCGCTTGATTTAATTTTCTTTTAAATTTTAAATAGTTCAAGAAAGTTTCGACAACGCATAACAGCGTGTTTCTGCTAGGAGAAGCTGACGCAGAAATTTTGAAAATTTATAGAAAATTAAAAATAATGGGGTTTTTAGAGGTTGCCTATAATATAAAATGTAGAAAAAACAAGTTTATATTATAATTATAATTTTATTTATCTAAGGAAATACCTTTTCGCTTTGCAATGTATTTTGGTATAAGGGATACTAAAAATAGAATAACACCAGCTAAAGCAAATTTAATTAATAAGTTAAAAGAAACACCGTTAGTTACAATCTCCCCTGCCATATAAGCATAAATAAAAGCACCCGGTGCCATACAAATAAATGATACAGTAGTAAAAGTAGCAATATTCATATTAGTAACACCGTAGGCATAGTTTTGAACATTATAAGGAAAAATAGGCACAAGTCTAGTAAGAATTAAAAAGCTTGTTCCATTTTCTGCAACACCCTTCTCTATTTTTTCAAAAAAAGAATTTCCTTTAAATTTTTCATATATAAAACCACGTGCAATATATCTTGAAATAATAAAAGCACAAGTAGCGCCTATAGTTGAGCCTATAAGTGCTAAAACAGCACCATATATAGGGCCAAACACAATACCAGCAACTATAGTTGTAACTGAAGCAGGTAGCATAAATATAGCTACAATAATATAAATCAATATGTATATTCCAAAGCCTACAAAACCAAGTCCTTGAAAATAACTTTGCATAGATTCGACATTAGTCAAAAAATCTAAAAAACCTGTAATTTTAGCTATAAGAAAAAAAGCAACAACTATGATTATAAGTAATATAAGCTTTAAACTGCCTTTACTTTTTTTATTTTCTGACATAAGAACCTCTATTCATTGTTTTTATAATATTTTTTTTAGATTTATATCTATTTGACCAAGCTTTAACAGTATTTGATAAAACATCTTCAGGTGCATCATCATTTTTGTAAACTACCGGTCCAAAAATCAAGTCTAAAATATGCCAAGACTTAGCACCACCTTTAATCATAGCCTGCCTACAAGCAGCACAATATGTAACAACATATCTACTTTCAAAGTCTTGAACACGCCTTTCCATAACCTTCTGAGCGAGTTCATAGTTTACAGGTGCAATCATTCCACCAAAACCACAACATCTAGTATTACTCATACTTTTAGATGTTTCTACAGTTTTATATCCTAACTCATTTAAAATATATCTTATAGCATTATGTATTTCTGGGTATTCACGAGATGAACATGAATCATGTATAGCAAAAACAACATCACTACCTTTTCCTTTGCCTATTTCTTCTTTAGGTATACCAATTTCTTGTAAAGTAACCCATAAAGACTTAGTCTTAAAGTCATCAGTTGTTTTAAGCATCTTATGGCAGTTTTGACAAGCAACAATCATTTCATCAACATCACAATTTTTTATATCACATTTCAAGTCATTAAATCGCTCTTGAAATTTTTCCTCTTGTCCAATTAAAAGCGTAGGCTTTCCACAGCACTTTTGTATAGCAGAAATATCAGGATATACAGTTTTCAAATATTCCAATGTTTTTTGCACACCAAATGGCGAATATGAAGGTAAGGAACAGCCAGGCATAAAACCTTTTCTACTCATTGTTATCACCACCTTTTTCACTAGTACAAAACATATTTGAAAAGCTTAATTTTTGGTGCATATTTATACTATTATGACCTTTAAATGGTGAATTTCCATTATTTTCATCTACAAAATCTTTTCTTATTTCTAAAAAAAAATCAGCAAACTCAAATTTTTTTGGACATACTAAAGTACATTGTTTACATAGATTACATGAATAAGAAACTAATTTATCAAACTCACCCGTACTTAAAAAATTTTTAAAAGTTTCGCCGGGATAAGTCATATATTGTTCAAGCATAATACACTCTTTAACACAATTTCTACAACCATGTTCGCCTAAACAATTACTTGCTATATCATTTGCAATAATTTTTACTTTTTCCCTATATTTCACTTTTATCCCCCTTGTATATAACAATATATAATTATAATATTATATATATTAATTTTTGTCAACCTTTATCAAATTAATGAACATATAAAAAAGAGCAAATTCCTTTACAAAATTTGCCCTTTCAAATTAATGATTATAAAATTTCAACTGTAGCACCATTACCAAGTGCAAAAGCATTAGCTTCGTCTAAGTCGATATGGAATTCTAAAGCAAAGTCATTATGTACACGTACAAGAACTTGATCAAAAACTCCACCTCTGTCCCCTGCAACTTTTACTGAAACAACATCTTTATCTTTAAGGTTAAAGTTTTCAGCATCACTTGTATGCATATGAATATGACGTGCCGCAGCAATAACGCCTTCAGTTATTTCAACTTCACCACATGGTCCAACTATCTTACATCCAACACTATTTGCAGTATCGCCAGAGTTACGAACAGGAGGCTTAACACCCATTGTAAAACCGTCAAATAGAGAAATCTCTACTTGTGATACAGGTCTTGCAGGGCCAAGTACTCTAACACCTTTAATTGTACCCTTAGGCCCAACTAAATCAACCTTTTCGTTACAAGCGTATTGACCTGGTTGAGATAAATCTTTAAAGATAGTAAGACTAAACCCTTCACCAAATAATGTATTGATATGTTCTTGACTTAAGTGTATATGACGATTTGAAACGCCAACAGGTACGATTTTTGCCATTTTTACTTCCTCCTAAAATTTCAATTATGCCTTAATTATATCTTAAATTCTTAAATTTTTCAACTATATTTTTTCTTTTAAAATCATACTTGAACGTGGACATAAGTTTAACTCCACATATCCATTTTTATAAATAATTTCATTTTCTCCTATAAGATATCCGTTTTTATTACTTTCTAATAAAACTTCAAGTATACCACTATTTTTTTTAGCAATCTTCCATATAGGTAATAATACTTTTTTATATTCTTCATTATTGTTTATAACTACAACTATAGAATTATCCTTATCCCATCTACCATAGGATAAAATACCATAATCTAAGCATAATTTAGTTATTGAGCCATATCTTAATGCAGAATTATTTTTATGTATTTCTATAGCTTTTTTATAGAAATTTTTAAGTGTGTTATTCTCTTTCCCCCAAGGAAAAGTTCTTCTATTATCTGGGTCAGTCCAACCAACTAAGCCTACTTCATCACCGTAATAAAGGCTAGGAGAACCAGGCCATGTCATTTGAATAACTATAGCTTCATACATTATTTCAAGTTTAATGTTTTTACTTGCCATCTCACGACCACTATTATGTATCCTACCAGCTGTCATATTTGTTCTAGTTAAAAATCTAGAATGGTCATGGTTTGATAGTTGATTCATAGCAGTATTTAAGGATTGTATCGTAAACTTATTCATATTGTAAAGCATAGCATTATAAAAGTTTTCGCTATTATTTAAAGCATAAGGGTCATGACTATCAGAGTGTTTTTCCATACCAGTTAAAAACCAAGTAACAGGCTCCATAAAAGCATCATAGTTCATAATAGTATCCCATTCATCACCAGCAAGCCAAGAGCTAGCATCACCATAATGTTCAGATATTATAATAGACTCATTGTTTCCATTCTTTACAGCATTACGAAACTTTTTCCAAAAACTATGATTATATTCAGAAGTGTTTCCTAAATCAGCACCTACATCAAGTCGCCAGCCATCAACATTATAAGGTTCACTTACCCATTTCTTCCCTATTTCTAATATATAGTTTTCAAGTTCTTTTGAGTTTTCAAGATTAAGTTTAGGGTGATTATCATGCCCCCACCAAGAAGAATAATTTTCGTTGTCAGGCCATGTATCAGCTTTATCATTTGTCCAAACAAAAAAGTTATGATAGTCACTTTTTTCAGAAGAATAAGCACCTGCAACATATCCATTTTTTTCATAAAAATGTTCTTTGTCAAGCCATTTATTAAAAGCACCACAATGATTAAATACACCATCAATAATTACACGTATATTATTTTTATGACATTCTTTAATAAACTCGGCAAAAAATTCATTTGAAGCTTCAAGATTTTCTTTATCTGTAGTCCTTGAAATATATTTTGTTGCATATTCATTATTGAACTTTTCAAAATATAAAGCTTCGCCATCATCTTTTATGATTTTAGCAAAATGAGGGTCTATATAGTCGTAATCTTGTATATCGTATTTATGATTACTAGGACTAACAAAGATAGGATTCAAGTACAACACTTCAACACCTAGTTCTTTTAAATATTCTAGTTTATCAAGAATACCTTGTAGGTCACCACCATAGTGGTTGCAAACATCTCGAGCTTCTACAGGTTTTTCCCACTCTAGTTTTTTAACAGGTGCACCTAAGTATTTGTATTCGTTATTTATAACGTCATTTTTCTTGTCACCATTAAAAAATCTATCAACATAAATTTGATACATAACAGCAGACTTTGACCATTGGGGAGTTTTCCAATTAGGTATTATTTTAAAAGAAAATTCGCTCAACAGTCTATTTTGTAAACCAAACCTGTTATAATAGTAAACTTTTTCACCTTTTACAAGTTCAAAATAATATTTTATTTCCTTTTCAATACATTTAAAATTATAACTATAATAATCAAAATATTCATCACTATCGCAAACAAATATTTCAGTTTTTTCACAATCTTCATCAAGTCCAAGCACGAAAAAAACTCTATCTATATTATTTTTAGCCGTACGAATTTTAATATTAACTGGTTCGTCATTTAAAGGTTCACAAGGAGAAACATAGTTTTCAGTTTCATCTGAAAATATAGCTTCCATATTAATATAGTTATTATTTATCCTTGCATAAAAAGCAAGTTGTTCTCTTTTGCTTAACACGTTAATATTGATATTTTCTAACATTTTAATCTCCCAACAAAGTTATCCCTATACTACTAAAATTTATTATATTTCATCTATACTTTTAGATTTTGACTTATCCAAAAAGTATACGTTGTCACCGCTATTCATAAGCATAACTCTTAAAAACTTACTTTTTATATCTGATAATGAATTTTGGTCTTCATAAACATATAAAATATCAAATTTCATTTTTTTTCGTAAGTTTTGTATACCGTTAACTATAACACTACCCATTATGTAACGACCTAAATCATTAGTTGATAACCTTTTTGACTCCAAAATTTTGAACCAATCATCTAAGTCCTCAAGATTAACAATCAAACATCTAAGACCTATACTTTCAATGCGAGCCAAAGTAATATGATTTAAATCTATATAGTTCACAGCAAAATAAAATCCTATTTTATTTAATCTGGTAACTTTTTCAAAGCAAATATCATCACATAATATTTCATTATCTACCTGAAGGGTAATATCACAAGTTTGTAAGCCATTACTTTCTACAATATGCATAAGTTGTTCTGTTGTATACTCATCTAAAGATAATTTATTTAACTTATGTATATTTAAGCTTTCACTTATTTCATAGCCATAATTAGAATATTTTTTTGTAACTTCACAAAGTTTGACAAAAGCAAATTTATTTAACATTCTAAGTGCCTTTTTATCTTGTAAATATTTAAATAAATTTTCTTGAAAAAAATCATCATAGCCTTCACTCATATAAAAAATATTAACTTCAAAACCACCAAAATATGCATTATCATATAAAATACTTTCAACTCTAAAATCAAAATCTCCAGTTTCAATGGCTTTTTCAAAGTCATATCTTATTTTTTGTGCAGTTTCATATTCCATTATATCTTTTTCTTTAATATAAGTGATGTTAACATTACTTATATTTTTGCTAATAATTTTAGAATACTTTGCAAGATTTAAAATATATTCATTGTCTTTATTTGAAATAAGTTCACAAGATAACACACACATATTTATATCAACTTTAAAAGAAATATCATTAAATCTGATATCTATATTAGCTAAAGCGTCATATATCTTTTCAGCAGTGATTTTATCATTTTTATATATCATAATAAAATCATTATTATCGCAATATATTGCTTTTGAATGCATTTTAAATTTATTTAAAACTTCACCTATATTTGATATTAATATATCTCTTAAAGCAAACCCATAGAAATTTCGTTCATCTACATTATTGATTTCAATATATGCAATTTTATATTTACTACGCTTTTTATACTTATTTAAAAATTTATAAAGTAAACGTTTATTATATACATTAGAAATATAATCAGTACTATTATTTATTGAATTACTTATTAGTATAGCTGCGAAAATCAAAATCAAAAACACACTACAAATAATAAGTAAATTCGACATACCCTTTTTTAGTAAATAATTTTGCGTACTCAAAGTATTTATTTCAGAATCTAAACTAAAATATTTATTTTTCAAATTATTGTTTGAAGTTAAAAACATACTATTAACACTATTCGCAAAAACAGTACTACTTTCAGACTTTTTAAAAGCAAAATAAACAAATTCATTATGTATGTTAATATGGTTTAATTGTGAAATACCATAATATTCACTGCGTACAGCATTATTTAAGTAAAGGTCTTCAAGTACTAAACAACCATCTATTTCTCTATTTTTCAGAGCATCAACTAAGTGTTCTAAACTATCATAAAAAACAAACTCTTGATTTTCTTCAAAAGATTCAATATGTATATTTTTTGAAATATCATTATTTAAAACACCAAGTTTATAACCATAAGTACCATCGATAGAGTGTATTTCATAGTTTTTGTACATATCTAAAACTAAAATAACATATTTTGCGTTATAAGAAGCTAAAGAAAAATCGAAGTCATTAGTTAATTCTTCTACTTTATGTGCAGGCAAAACTATATCGTAGTCCGTATATTTAATTCCGTCTTGTTCTTCTTCATTACTATAAAAATCTATGTCATAGGAAATTCCTAAATTATCTAAAATTGCAAGTAGCCCTTCGTATAGATAACCACCCTCAGGGTTTTTTAAGTCAAAATATGGATAATTAGAAGAAGTAAAAGCTAAAGGTGCTTCCTCAAGTATTAATATTTTATATGTTTTATTTATATCAACTCCGTTAGCTACAAGTTTTTTAATCATAGTAGCAGTAATAGTTTCATTAACTTTTTCAGTTATATTAATATTTAAAACGCTTACTAAATCTTCTTCTCTAAATATTTGTGCAAAAGAATTTAAAAAGCTTTCATACTCACCTTTAGTGCTTGCAACAGCATAATAATAAGGTAAAATATCATCAGAAATATTATACCAAAATATATTTTCATCATAAGCTATATCTTCAAACCAATACACATCAGATAAAAACACATCTATTTTATTATTAAACAAATCTAATTTTGCTTGTTCTGCCACTTCATATTCAATAAAGTTAACATCTTTTATACTTTCATCTAAAAAAGCATTAATATAGTTTTTATCAAGACCACTATCTTTAACTATACCGATATTTCTAAAACTACCAAAATCTATTGTATCACTATTCGTTTTAATATTTTCACAAGATAAATAAGCAAAAACTGGTAACATATATGCAGTTCTTGAAAAGTGATAATCTTCGTCCTTCGCATTTGCTGGCTTTTCTAAGAAAAAATCAATTTCACCTTTTTCAACAGCTTCTAATAGTTTATCTTTATCAGGATATTCAACACGTCCAAATTTTACGCCAGTAGATTTTGTTATAGTATTAAATAGTATATCCGCAGTTTCACTATTTTCATAAACACCATATTTCAAATCATCGTTATTTAATTCTTTAAAATATTCTTCATTTTCTTCTAAAAAAGCACTATATTCTTCTCCATAGGAAGATGTTGAGTAAAACTCACTAGCAAGTCGCAAAAATCTTGGATTAAAGGCATAATTAATAATGGTTATTATTGATATAATTAATAATACAATAACAAGAACTTTAATAAACTTTTTATTTTTAATCATACAGCACCTACTTTCAAGAGTTTTAATATAGGTTACAAAAATAATACATCGACCGTTTCATATCATATTTACCTACGAAACTATGATTATCTTTCTTGTACTAGCCCTCGTTTTTCATTTGATTTTTTCATTTTTTCATTTTTCATTTTTTCATTACTTGTATAATTTACTTTTTTTGAAGTTCTTTAGGTATTTTTTGATATAATTCATCTGCTACAGCGTTTGTAGGCTTGAGTATTAAAGCCTGTCTTAAAGCTGATTCAGCTTCTTCAAAAAGTTCAAGTTCAATGGCAAGTCGACTAAACCTAACATAATATTTTGACTCTTTATAAAAAGTATTCATTAAAAATTTCAAATGTGTAAGTGCTTTTTCTTTTTCACCTATTTCATAATAAAATTTCGAACTAAAAAGGTGTAATTGCTGATTTTTAGGATCATTATGAAAAGCATCTTCAATAGCAGTTTTAACTGCACGTGTCTCTCCAAGTTCGTATAAATTACACACATTTAAATATCCAAGACCTGGATAAGACGAGTTAACTAACATTAATTGATTGATATAATGTGCCTCATCTTTATAATTTTGAAGTTGATGTAATGCAGTTGCAATATTAAAAAGAGCGAACGGCGCATTGTCACGTATTTCGAGATAAGAATTGCAAACTTCAATAGCCTCTTCATATCTACCTTGCTCATTATATAAACAACTAAGCTCTCTATATCCATCAGAATTATCTTCTTCATTTTGAATAGCTCTTTTAAAATTAACTTCTGCCTGTTCCAAGTTACCTTCAACTCTATATTTTATGCCATCTCTAACATAAAGATATCCCATTCCCATTATAGGCTCCTCCTATTTGTTTTGCACTTTAACTTTGTTTCCTTTTATAGTTAATATATTAGAGCTTATTAACTCATTTAAAGAAACTTTTAATTCTTCCATATCATTACTAGTAATATTTGTAAAACCAAGTTCATACAAAGTTACTTTAAGTAGATTATCAGTAGTAATACCGATAGAAACTTTTGCAACATCGAATAAAGCTAACATTCTTTCTTCAGTTGCTATTTCAAAAATATTAGGTGTAAAATCTCTATATCTCGGTTTCACACTCATATCTGACAAATTCCAAAAAAAGTTTCCTTCTTTTTTAATAAAACTATTTAAAGTAAAACTACATAAGTTTAAAATTCTATTTTCAATCTCTCTAATACTATAAATGCCACTTAAAGTTTTTGAAACTTTTTCATATAATACAGAACAGCATATAGGTGATTCAAGTCTTAAAATATGTAATACTGCATTAATTAGAAATTCATCTTCTTCATGAGCTGGTGTAATATCGTATAAATCTGAAGTTTCATATTTTTCAAAAAGTCTTTTTTGTGAACTAATAACTTTTTCATATTTTTCATAGTTTAAAGTTTCATCATTTACATTTTTATTAAAAAAATCTTCACGGCTTTTTAAATTAGCAACAAAATTCTTTTCCACAACAAAAGGAAAACTCCATAAATACCCATGTGGATATTTACATAAATCTTTTGCTAATATTTTATCATAAAAATCATAAAAATCAAATTCAATGTCAGAAACAAGAGAAAACCTATCACTATTAAAATATGTTTTAGAATATTTTTCTACAGAGTTTATGTTATTTATATCGCTTTCAATTAAGTATTTAACTAACATTTTAAAGTTTTTGTCAATAGTTTTCAAGTCATCATCAACTACAACTTTTTCAATAGAAGTAACAAGTGTTACTTTTTTTGCATTTGCAATTTGGTTAAATAAAAGATTAAGATGTGAACCGTCAATTTTTGTATTTAACTCTTTATCATTAAGTGAAATTATAAGTTCTTCATTTAAAGTAAATTCTTCGCCAAAAACGTATAAGTTAACATTATAATTAAGTTTAATTTTATCTTTTGCTATTTGCTTTTTAAAAA
The DNA here is from genome assembly GCA_047974615.1 of Lachnospirales bacterium. Classification (GTDB taxonomy): domain Bacteria; phylum Bacillota; class Clostridia; order Lachnospirales; family CAMZNU01; genus JBKEBX01. The sequence goes on along the minus strand of JBKECM010000049.1, from coordinate 11,851 downwards.
ATTCTCTTTGTTTTGCTGTAGGAAAAACAACATTACAAGGCACTTTCATATCTTTAATAACATCACATATAGAAGCAACTTCATTTACTGAAGTTTTGTTTTCAAAATCCATATCATTGTCATATTTATAAATGTAAGTACATTGCTTATCTACTCCTAAAATATTATAAAAATTATTTTTAGTAACTTCGTTTAAAAGTTTAACGACTTTACTTTCCTTCTCAATCAAAAAGTTTTTAAGTTTAATTGTAGGTATATTAACCTGATAATTATCGTAAAAAGTTGTGTTATAAAGAAAAATGCTTTGTCTAACTTTATTAAAATATGGTAATATATCTATAAAATTTTTATCGTTATATTTATCTATAATTACTGTATCAAAATCAATATTTATAAACCTATCAAGCTTCATAAGTTTTTCATAAGTTATAAAAATTACAGGTTTAAATAGTTGTAAAATATGAGATGCATCTTTTAAAAGACCACGTAAAGTAACATTTTCATTATAGATTTCTATAATTTCGTCAACTTCATCATAATACTTTTTGTTAAAATCTATATCAATAAGTTTTTCAGAATATTTTTCGTATATCTTATAACTATTATTAATACTTTGGTTATGAACAGCTCGCTGAACGTTTTCTATAGCATCATCAAGTTTCTTTTTACTAAAATCCTTATCCCAAGACACTTCTTCTATCCACTTACGATAAAAACTAATCATAAAAGTATCAATATATTTATTTTCATCGTCAACATTGTTATATAGTGTAAGTACAATATCTTTAACATCAACTTTATCTTTATCAAGTAGCACTTTAAAATATTCTTCATTTTCCATAACTACTTTAAAAGAATTATAAGCCTTCGTTATGACTATCCTTAACTGGTCAAAAGTCTTCACTTCAAAATCTAAATTAAGAACATCAATAAGCCAAGACACTTCAAGACTATAGTTTGTAAATCTTATTGAATCATTACTATCATACATTTCATATATTTTTTTATTTTCAAAAAGCTTAACTATTTTTTGTATTTCTTCAAAAGATAGACCTAATTTTTTACCTTTAACAATAGTAGCAGTTTCATTTTTTAAGTCTACTAGCCCCTTATTGTTTCTTACTAAAATATTCATATAAGGTTTAAGCTTTTGTACAAAAAACTTTTCGTTTTCTTCGTTTAATTTGGTCATCTCATCAAGTGCTCGTAAAGATGTTCTTACAGCATATGATGGTATATTTTCTTTAGTATATTTATTTATATCTTTATAGGAATTTTCCATACTAAAAAAAGCTTCTTTTATTTCTGTTAAATCTTTATCTATTAGTGTAATGTCCACTAAAAATAAATCTCTATACATTTTCTCTGTAAAAAGCTGTTCAAGTTCATTTACTACTGCGTAGTCATATTTTAAAGACATTTTTCTAAAAAGCTCATTTATGGCAGTATTGCGTGGACTTTTACCAGTCAATACATCTTTAAGTTTTTCAGGTATAACACCTATCAAATCAAAAATATTTTTAATTTTTATAGAATTTTCTAAATGTTTTACAATATTTGAATTAACTGTTATTTTAGAATCAAAGTAAAATTCAATTTCCTTACTAAGAAGATCAAACCTAGTGTTTAGCTCATTTAAGAGTATAAGCTCATAGCTTTGTTCTTTTATTAAAGATAAATCTTTTATGTCCCTTTCATCTCTAAGTAAAGATTTAATAAATTCTTTTTCTTTTCTGTTTGCCATACCCAAAGCAGAAATAAGTTTTTGATTTTCAAGATTTTCAATAGCTTGTATAATTTCTTTATAGTCTATAGAAAAAGCAAAATCTTTAAAAGTATTTCTTATAGATTTTTCCACAACTTTAATATCGTCAGTAATGTTTAAAAGTTTTTCCAAAACATCAACAACAGTATTAATATTTTCGCCATTTAACAACTCTTTTTTAAAAATATTATTTCCATAAAAAACTTCAAAGCAGTTAGTTAAAATTTCGTAATCGCTAATTGTTTTTTCATATTTAAAGTCAAATATATTTTCTAAGTCAAAATATACAGACTTAATTCTTTCAATTTCTATTGTTGCACTATCAAAAAGAATTGTCATTTTATCAATGTTATTTAAAAGTTCATCTTCACTAAAAGCACTATAATTTATATATCTATATAAATATTCAAACGCCTTTTCCAAATCATTTATACTACTTAAAAAATCTATATTTTCGATATCTTTTTCAAACTTTAAATATATATCTTCTTTCCCTTCAAAAACTCGATTGACTTCTTTGTTGTATAAATCAATATCTTTTTTAAGACTAGAATATTCAAAATCTATTAAATTCGTTTCACCAGAAATATTTAATTCTTGTACTTTATTACAAAAACTATAAAAAGTACCAAAAGAAGTATATTCCGTTTCAATATGTGCTTTAACTTTTTCAAATTTATCTATAAAAAATAGAGTTTCCTCTTTTATAAAGGAAAGTCTATTATATATATCTGTAAAATCTTTATCATTTTCAATAACTAGGTTGCTTGTAAACCAAATATTTTCAAGTATAGCATTCTTTTTTATAATCTCATAATTTTTAACAAAAAAATTCAAATCATGTAAATATTGATGGATATCTAACATAGTTAAAGCTTTAATATCTTGAAATTCAATATCAATTTCATCACAAGTTTCTTTATACTCAAAATATTTTTTAATAGCATTAAATACCGAAGTTTTAAGTGGTAAAATTTCTTCATTTAAAAACTCATTGTAAGTAAGTAATATATCCTTGTTACCAAAAATATATGAACGGTTATCCCAATCCTTTAAATTATTAAAATACTCTTTTTTTAGTAGTTTTTTATAACCTTCATTTCCCTTATTATACTTATAAAGGTTTGAAGCATTATACACAAGATTTTGAATAGGTAAGCCATCAAGTTTGTCATAAAGTTTGTTTAGAACGTCTTCAGAACCAACAAAAAGCACTTTTTTGTCATCGTTAATGAGTGTACTTAAAATATTAATTATAACATTATTTATATTTGAAACATCTTGAACACCATAAAAAGTGCTATACTCTAAATTATAACTAAAATTTAAGTGTGTAAGCAAAATAGGATTAATTTCTTCACCAAAAAAAGGTGCTATTGTATAATCTAAAACATCTTGTAGCTTAGTATCCTTATCTATTTTACCGAGCTTTTCCAAAATTTTTTCATTATCATTATCGTTTGCAAATAAATATTCTAAAAGTCCATTGTCTTGAAGCTCATCTTTCATCTTATCAATAGTAAAATAAAGTCTTTCGTTAGTAATATCAAGTTCAAAAATAACCCCCTCTTCAATAAGGGTTAAATTATTCTCCTCACACAAAGTAGAAAGTTTATCAAAAAAAGTATACAATTTATCACTAGTATCAATTTTTGGCAACATAATATTTTTAGTTTTACTAAGCATAATATTAACTTTAGGATTTACTATAATTTTTTCGTATTCAAAGTGAGTAGTAATAAAAAATTCTGATTCTTGTTTTACAAGTTTTATAGGTATCAAAATAAGAGGCAGTTTATATTTTTCAAAACTACCATTTTCCCTATTCCACTCAATAAATCCTAAACCAAAATATAATGAACTATTTTCTATACTAAAATCTTTATTTAAAAGTTCTGTTAGATATTTTGATACATCAATATGGTTTATAGCATCTTTAAGATCTCCAAGTAAAAGATTTTCACCTCTATATTGATTTTCGTTGTTAACAAAATATAATTTTTCTGACAAAACTAGTTTGTCAAAAGCTTTATATATATTAGGTGATAACAACCTAATATAATTTTCAACTTCATCAAAATCTAGGTTGGATAAATTTATATTAAGTAATTCATTACTTTTTTTAATAATTTCATTTTTAATATTTTTACTCATACTCACCTCTACAATTATCCTAATTTTAATTATACAAAGTTTTTAATAAAAAGTAAATAATATTTACTAAATTTTTGAAAAACTCTATGCAAAATTAAATTATCACAACTAAACTTGTTACAAATTTGTTACATACTAAATTAAATCTATACTTTAAAAAGAAAAAATGATATACTAAATATCGACAGCAAATGAGGGTGCTGAAAAAGTCAAAAAAGAAAAAAATATTACTAATGACAATGGCACAAAAATAGTGAGATGCTATATGCCAGATGATTTGCAAAGCAAATCATCAAGTCGAGCGTAATTTTTGTGCAGTAATATTTTTTTCTATCCTTTATCAGCACCCTCACAGCAAATTTATTATATCGGAGGCACTATGATTTACAATTTTATAAAAAAAATATCAATTTTCTCAATAATAGCACTTTTTTCTTTAACAAACACAAGTATTTTATTTGCAAGAATAAATTTAATATATGATGGAACAGAACACACATATACAGAAGAACCATTCAGCTTTTATGTTGATGGTAAACTTTTAGAAAACCTTCCAGTAGAACCTGTCCGTATAAATGATAGATTTTACGTACCTGTAAGAGCATTTTTTGAGGAATTGGGTGCAGAAGTAGAATGGTATCCTGAATCACAACAAATTTTAGTTATAAATGGTATCGACATAGTTTTAATGCAAATAGATAGTCTAAATTATACGGTAAATTCCCAAGAAATGACTTTAAACGAAGGTGAAGCTCCTAAACTTGTAAACTATGGAGGAAGTGATACTGCTTCTACAATGGTGCCCGTTAGAATGGTGAGTGAAGGACTTGGATTTAATGTTATTTACGATGGTGATAACAAAATAATATCAATAAACTCAAACTCAGATTTACCTACAACAGAAACACCTATTGAAGAAATTCCAGCAACAGAAACACCTATTGCCGAAGTTCCAGCAACAGAAACGCCTATTGTTGAAGTTCCAGCAACAGAAATTCCAGTTACTGAAACACCCGTTTCTGATGAAACTACAACTTCAAATAGCACCTTTGTTTTACCTAAAAACAAATCAGAAAACCCATTAACAAGTGTAACAAACCCAGAAACATCTTTAACTTCAGTTGCATATAATGAAGCTGCTGAAAGTAATAATTATCAAGAAAGCATTGTTTTATCTACAACAACAGCTATATCCTCAGTATCAGAAATACTATTACCTGACGGTCGTCTTGTTTTAGATTTTAATAATGCAACCTTTAATATATCAAATCCAAGTTTAACAGTAAGTGACAATTCATCTTTTACAGCTACAAACGGATCACAATTTCAAAAAACACCTACAAAGATAGCAAGATTTGTTATGACCTTAAAAAGTGGTGTGCATTATACTTTAAATTTATCTGAAGATAGAAAATCTTTAACTGTCACTTTTTTAAGAGGACAACTTACAAATTTTAATTTTGAAAATGAAGTTTTAACAATATTAGGAACAAAAGATTTTTCAGTAACAACTCAAGTTTTAACAAACCCTTTACGTTTAGTTGTAGATATTCCTTCAATGTCTATTGATACAAAAAATATAAGTGGTGATTATTCTTTACCTGTAACTTCACAAACTGCAACAAACATAAGAATAAGTCAATATTCTCCTACTGTTGCAAGGTTTGTTATAGATATGTCAAATGATTTTTATTTTAATATACAAAACATAACTAATGGAATAAAATTAACTTTAACACCCTCTGAATATTCACCTGCATACTACAGTTATTCCTTAAATTCTTTTGTTATAAAAAAATCAAGTTTAAGTAATACTATAGCTTTAAGTGATATTCAATATACAGAAAATGTTACCTATAAAACAAAAGAATATATATTTAATATTAATGCTACTATACCTGAACTTACATCATTAACTTCTAAAAATATAAGTACTGGTATGTTTGATTCATATTCCTACGAAAACGTAAATGGTACAAGCCAATTAAAAATTTATTTAAACAAAGCCAAAACTTTTGTTATAACAGAAGATAGTAGCAACATATATTTTACTCCTAAATCGCCGGGTGATGTTTACGATAAAGTAATAGTAATCGATCCGGGACATGGTGGCACTGACCCCGGTACATTACTTGGAGATTTAAAAGAAAAAGATGTAGTACTTGATATAGGCTTACAAGTTAAAGAAATTGTTGAAAATAGTGACGAAAACATAAAAGTATATATATCAAGAGAAGTAGATGAAATGATTCCACTTTTTGATATTCCAGTATATACAGAAGAAGTAAATCCAGATTTATTTATTTCAATACATGTAAATTCTGTAGAAGGAAATACAACGGCAAATGGTACAGAAACTTACTACTATACAACTCAAAGTTCAGATTTTGCAACTGTTATGCAAAAAAACCTTTTAGCAACTATGGGTACATATGATAGAAAAACTAAAAAAGCGGCTTTCGTTGTTATACGTGAAACTGATATACCTTCAATTTTAATAGAAACAGCTTTTATAACAAATCCAAGTGATAATGCCCTTTTACGCTCACCAGAATGGCGTACAAATACAGCACAAGGCATAGTGAATGGTGTAGTTGAAACTTTTGATACAATGAATTAAATATTTGAAAATTCTAAGGAATAGCAAAAATTTGAATTTTTTCCTTAGTAGTTTATCTTCGGTAAAACACTCTCTATTTTTAAAAAATTAAAATAATGTAATAAACTTAAATAATAGGTTTATTGCATTATTTTTTTGTTATCCTCAACGTTGCAAAATATGCCATTTTCTTCATAAAAAAATCTACGTCATTTAAACGTAGATTTGGCAACGTTGCAAAATTCAAGAAATGGCACATTGCAAAAGAAAAATCAAATTTTCATACTTTTGACAAAGGCATAAAATGGCAAAAAGACGCCATTTCCACAGTTTTTGTCAAAAGCCGCAAAGCCATTGTTTTGCTATGAAAATGGATTTTTCTATATTTTGCAATGAAGCCATTTCGTAGTTTTAGTTTAAAAATCAAATTTTATTTTGCATTAGCAATCATAAGTTTAATTCTATTTTCTTGATTAACTCTAGTTGCACTTGGGTCATAGTCTATAGCAACAATATTTGCCATAGGGATATTTTCTTTGATTTTTTTAATCATACCACGACCAACAATATGGTTAGGCAAACAGCCAAAAGGTTGTGCACATACGATATTATTCACGCCAATATGACATAACTCAAGCATCTCACCTGTTAAAAGCCAACCTTCACCCATTTTCGTACCATGACTTACATAGTCAGAAGTAACAAGAGCCTTTACTTCTTCAAATTGACTAATAGGTACAAATTTTGAATGTTTAAGTATAAGTTTTTTTAGTGTTTTCTGAAAATAAAGTAAAACTTGTTTTGTCAAAAAGAATACAGTTAAATTAGATTTTTTACCACCATATAGTTTAAAGTCTTGTATATTATTATCTACAGTGTAAATAATAAAATCTAAAAGACCGGGTAAAACAACTTCACAACCTTCGTTATGTAAAAATTTTTCTAAATCATTATTACCAACATAAGAAAACTTTATGTATATTTCTCCAACTATACCAACTTTAGGTTTAACTATATTTGAACGATTAATATTTTCAAAATCTTTTATTATTTTTACAATATTTTTTTTAATGCGACCAGGTCTTAAGTTACGAACTTTTTTATAATCCTCAAGCAAGTTACTCTCCCATTTTCCAAGAAGCTCGTCAGTTTCCCCAACTTTATTTTCATAAGGTCTAGTTTGATTTGCAAGCCACATAAGTAGATCTGCATATATTATACTAATTAAAACTTGCAAAACCATTTGTGTTGTAAATTTAAAACCTTCGTGTTTTTCTACATTATTAACATTTATAGATAGCACAGGAATATGACCATATCCATTTTCTTTTAATGCTTTTCTTATAAGGCTAATGTAATTAGAAGCTCTACAGCCACCACCTGTTTGTGTCATACATAAAGCAACTTTGTTCGTGTCATATTTGCCACTTTTAAGTGCATCTAAAAACTGACCAATAACAATAAGTGCTGGATAGCAAGTATCGTTGTGTACGTTTTTTAAACCTTCTTTAATTATATTTTGATTATCATTTTCTAGCATCTCAAAGTTGTAGCCATGAGAGTCTAAAAGCTTACATAAAAGTTTAAAATGGATAGGTAACATTGCCGGCAACAAAATTGTATGTGTTTTTCTCATAGCTTTTGTAAAATAAACTATATTATCTTTGTTATCCATTTTGTTTCTCCTTATCTAAAAGTGCAGCAAGTAAACTTCTTATTCGTATTTTTACAGTGCCAAGATTTGTAATTTCATCGATTTTTAGTTGAGTATATATTTTACCTTCTTTAGACAAAATTCTTTTTAGTTCGTCTGAAGTTATAGCATCAATACCACAACCAAAAGATACAAGTTGAATAAATTCCATATCTTTTTTATTAGCAATATGCTTAGCAGCACTAAACATTCTTGAATGATAAGTCCACTGATTTAAAATAGTGAGTTTTTCTTTTTTCTCAAGATGTGAAATACAGTCTTCACTTATTAAAACTAAATCATAGCCTTTAATAAGTTCGTCTATACCGTGATTAACTTCTGGGTCAATATGATAAGGTCTACCAGAAACAACCATAATTTTTTTATTATTTTCACGTGCAAAAGCGATAGCTTTTTCACCCTCTAAACGTATAAAATCTTTATATTTATTATATTCCAAAAAACCACGCTCAACAGCGGCTTTAACAGATTGCTTTGAAACATTAAACTTGTCTTTAAAATATGTATAAGCTTTCTTTTCAAAAGTCTTAGGATTATGTAAGCCAAAATGTGGATACATATAGTTAACTTCATTTAATCTTGAAATATTTGAGTTTAAAAGCTCTGGATAATAAGCAACTACAGGACAGTTATAGTGATTATCCCCTAAACCTTCATCTAAATTATAAGTCATACAAGGATAAAAAATATTTTGATGTCCATCTTCTAAAAGTTGTAGTATGTGTCCATGTGCAAGCTTCGCAGGATAGCATACAGTATCTGAAGGTATTGTATGTTGACCTTTCTTAAAAGTTTCACGTGTTGAAAGATTTGAAGTTACAACTTCAATACCAAGCTCATTAAAAAATCCTTGCCAAAAAGGTAGCATTTCATACATATTCAAGGCAAGTGGTATAGCAACTTTTTGAGTACTTTCTATATTTTCAAGATTTAAAATATAGTCAAGCTTTTTAGCATACATATTTGGTAATTCTATTTTTTTACCACCTGTAACAGGTCTTTCACAGCGGTTACCAGATATGTATTTACCTTTATCCGAAAAAGTATTAACACTAAGACTACAATAGTTTGTACAAAGTCTACAGTTTATATTTTGTGTTTTATGCACAAAAGATTGTAGACTATCTTTAGAAATTAAAGTTGTTTTTTCGCACTCAAGCATTTTTGCGTACAAACAAGCACCATAAGCACCCATAAGTCCAGAAATAGAAGGTCTAACAACATTTTTGTTAAGTTCTAATTCAAAGCTTCTAAGTATTGCATCATTTAAGAATGTACCACCTTGTACAACGATATTTTTACCTAAAGCCTCTGGGTTTTGCACTCGGATAACTTTATAGACAGCATTTTGAACAACACTATAAGCAAGCCCAGCTGAAATATCTTCTACAGAAACTCCTTCTTTTTGTGCTTGTTTTATAGATGAGTTCATAAAAACAGTACATCTTGAGCCAAGCTCAATAGGATTTTTCGCGAATAAGGCGAACTTTGAGAAGTTTTCAACATTATGACCCATAGAATTTGCATAAGTCTGTATAAAAGAGCCACAACCAGAAGAACAAGCCTCATTTAACATTATATTGTCAACAGCGCCATCTTTAATAGCAAAACATTTAATATCTTGCCCACCGATATCAATGATAAAATCAACATCTTTATTAAAATGTCTAGCAGCTAAATAATGTGCAACGGTTTCAACAGTACCATTATCTATACCAAAAGCAGCCTTCGCAAGTTCTTCACCATATCCGACAACAGCAGAAGAAACTATTTTAATATCTTCCCCTATAATGCTATATATATGTAATAACTGTTCTTTAAGTAAATCAATAGGGTTACCTTGATTTGAATTATAAAATTTATACAGTATATTATTATCTTTATCCATAAGAATTAATTTTGTTGTAGTACTACCAACATCAATTCCTAAATAAGCTTCGCCTTTATATTCTGTTATATTTACATATTCCACAGAATTTTTGTTATGTCTATCTATAAACTCTTGATAATCTTCTTTATCTTTAAATAAAGGAGGTAAGGCATTTGTTGTCTTTTTTCTAGTCCCAAGCTTTTTAAATTTCTCAACAAACTCACTAAAAATAATACTTTCTGTATTCCTTGAATAAAGCCCTGCACCAAGTGCAACAAAATAAGCTGAATTTTCGTGTAAAATAGCCGTTTCACTTGTAAGCTTTAAGGTATCAATAAATCTATCTCTTAATCCCTTAGCAAAAGTTAAAGGTCCTCCTAAAAAAACTACATTTCCCTTGATTTCACGACCTTGTGCAAGTCCACCAATAGTTTGTTCTACAACACTTTGGTATATACTTGCAGCCAAATCTTTCTTATTAGCACCTTGATTTAAAAGTGGCTGTATGTCCGATTTAGCAAAAACACCACATCTTGTGGCAATAGTGTATAGTTTATTGTACTGTAAGCTAAGTTCATCAAGCTCATCTAAGTCAACGTTTAAAAGAGTAGCCATTTGGTCAATAAAAGAGCCCGTACCTCCTGCACAAGAACCATTCATTCTATATTCTACAGCACCAGTAAAGAAAATAATTTTTGCATCTTCTCCACCTAGTTCTATAGCCACATCAGCAGTAGGCACAAACTCTTTAACAGATAGTTGTGTAGCAAAAACCTCTTGAACAAAAGGTATTTCACATACATCAGCCATACCCATACCGGCAGATCCAGTAATGGTAACTTTAATTTCGTCTGTACTATTTATTTTTTTTGAAACATCATTTATCATTTCAATTACAGTTTTGTCAACTTCAGAATTATGTCTTTTATAATCCTTATAAAGAATTTCATTAGAACTATCTAGTAACACAACTTTAACTGTTGTTGATCCTACATCGATACCTAGATTCATATCTTTCTCCATTTTCTTGCAATTAGTTATGTATTTACTTATATATATATGCGTAACATAAAGCAATTATACACCTATAAAAAAATTGTGTCAACATTAATTAATAAAGATTTTTAGCAACATTTTACCTTTATTTTATGCTAAAATATTGTTAAAAGTACTTTTAATTTTCCTTTTACATTAAATTTACCAATATTAGTATAAAAACTAGTAAATTTAAATATATAATTACCAACAAAAACTTAATACTATCTTTTAAAATGATATACATGTAAAATATTTCAAAAGCTTATATTGTGTATTAAATACAAAAAAAGAAGTACAAAAGCCTATTTTCAAAACTCTTGTATTTTCTTTTTTTAGTTAAGATGCTAATAAATCATAGAAAATATTTAGGCATTTCTTTATTGACTTTTTCGACACCTTCTTTTATTTAATGTATATTACAAGAGGGTGCTGAAAAAGTCAAATAAGAAAAAAATATTACTAATGACAATGGCACAAAAATAGTGAGATAGCATAAAATCAACGAGGAACGAGTGCTAATTTTATGCTACATGCCAGATGATTTGCAAAGCAAATCATTAAGTCGAGCGTAATTTTTGTGCAGTAAAGAGGAGAATTTTCAATTAGAAAATGAAAATTTTTTAAGCATCTGCCAGGCAGTGCGACCTTACGAACAAGCAAAACAACGATTTTGCGTTAAGTGAGTAAGGAAAAAATTGAAATTATCTTATT
>JBKECM010000202.1:0-2165 GCA_047974615.1 Lachnospirales bacterium | reverse complement strand
TTCAGAAAAGACAATACAACAGTATTAAAAAATGTATTTCGCGAATTTGTAAAATTATGTACTAAATTTGTTATTTAAAAAATTTTATTATTAAAAAAATAATGTAAGCATACATTATTATAACTTATATTGTTTTTTTTATTAATTAGTTGTATAATTAAATTTAGTATGTAAATAAGGAAGTGTTTTATGATAAGTAGCACCTATGCAATTATAGATTTAGATAATTTAAAAGATAATTATGAAGAAGTTAAAAAATATGTAAATAAATATGATAAAAAAGTAACAGTAATGCCTATAATAAAAGCTAATGCTTATGGACATGGTGCAATAAACATTGCTAGATTTTTAAGAGATATAAGCTGTGAATATTTTGGAGTGTCAAGCGTAAAAGAAGCTGCAAATCTACGTAAAAATAGTATAAAGACACCTATTTTAGTACTTAGTGAAGTTGAGCTTGGCTTTATAGATTATGTTATACGGGAAAATATAACTATTTCTCTATTTTCCTATGAATATGGTAAAAAAATTTCGCAAATGTGTGAATTATTAGGTAAAAGATGTAAAATTCACATTAAAGTTGATACAGGAATGATACGTGTTGGTATTCCATATAAAGAAGCTATAGAAGAAGTTATTAAAATATATTCTTTGGATAATCTTGATATTGAGGGGATTTATACGCATTTTGCAACTGCTGATGAAAAAGATTTAACTTTTTTAAATTTACAATATGAGCGTTTTACAAATCTTTTGAAGGAAGTAGAGAATAAAGGTTGTATTTTTAAATATAAGCATATTTCAAATAGTGCTGGGGTTTTTACTGCAACTGCTAATTTAGAAAGCGATACCATTAATATGGTTAGACCCGGGCTTATTTTATATGGTTGTTACCCTTCAGAAGAAGTAGATAAAAATAAAATTAAACTTAAACCACTTATGAGTTTACGATGTAAAGTTATTAAAGTTAATGAAATAGATGTTGGTGAAGGTGTAAGTTACGGTTTGACATATATAGCCGATAAACATATGAAAATCGCAACTATAAGCATAGGCTATGGTGATGGATTTCCTAGAGGATTAAGTAATAAAGGCTATGTTGAAATTAAAGGTGTTAGAGCTAAAATTTTAGGTAGAGTTTGTATGGATAAAACCATTGTTGATATTTCACATATCGAAAATGTTAAAATAAATGATGAAGTTATTGCTATAGGAAATAGTATTAGTTATGAAGAAGTGGCAAGCTTAGTTGATACAAGCAATTATGAAATAATTACTCGTATACAAAATAGAGTTACTAGAATATATAAATATCAAGGTGAAGAATATGTTGCAAGTGATGATAATTTTATTTTTTAGTTATTTGAATTAATATTTTAAATAAATCTAGTTCATATTTGAGCAGAAAGTTGTAGCTGTTACAATATTAGTGGGAATAAGAATTTTATTCTTTGTTGGTTTAAATCTATTTAACGTTTAAATTAAAATATTTATAAGCCTAGTACAATGTGGCGAACAAAAGAATAAGTAAAATCTTTTGTCAACTGCATAGCTTTTATTTTCAACAAAAAAATAAACACCTAATATAAAGTCAGATGTCTAAACATTATAAAAATTATTTTTCAATGATATCATATTAAAACTACATTTTCTAATTTGATACCCTTATAACATATCATTCAAAACCCTTTAAAATCAACATTCTTTCATTCTTTGTATCATTTACGGCTTTAGTTTTGTATCATATAGGTGGTTTACATCGTTGTCGATAACAACCCTAACTTTGATACAACTAAAAAAAGGGTGTGCAAGGGTGTGCATAAATGCACATCCCCCACAAATACCCTTAAAATCAAGGTTTTGTATTTTTCGTTGTGTTGGTTTAGGTGTTGTTTGGTGAATGATGTAAAATGTGGTTTAATTCATATTCTAATGTCTAACTCTTTTCCAAATTTTAAACATGCATCTGAAAATGCTGCAATAATATGTTGACCATCAAGTTCATCTTTATCATAAACTATAGAAATACATGAGTAATGCCTTTCTACCTCAACTCTAAATTTAAACTGTTTACTTTTTATTATGTTACTTATATCCTTATAACTATCTATACTTATATTTTCTGAAACAGGTATGTACATATGTAACATATGATCAGATGTATC
>JBKECM010000143.1:0-12987 GCA_047974615.1 Lachnospirales bacterium | reverse complement strand
ATTTTTACGTTTTGGCCTTCATATACATCAGCGATTTCATACTGAGATACAGATGAGGTAACTACTAGTTTGTTATAGTCTGTATATGTAAATAATGCATTACCTTCTTGTACTGAACCATTTTTTGTTGCATTAAGAGTTAATATTGTTCCATCTTCTTCTGCTACCACTTCATATAACATATTTGCTAATTCGTCTTGTAACTCTTGTAACTCAAGATTTAATAATTCTAAAGAATTTTCTTGTTGTTTATACTGTGACTGTACACTTGAATCTGAAAGTGGGTCTTGTGCTATTTCATACAAAGTTTTTGTATTTGATAATGACTGTTCAGCAGCTGTTATTTCTTTTTCAGCTGAAAGAATTTCATTTTCAAGTGTTGTTAAAGCTTTTTGTGATGATTCATAAGATTGAACTGCATTTTCATATGTTGTTACATAGTTATTATATGTTTGTGCTGACTCTGAGCCTGCTTCATATAATGCTTTGTAGTTTTCCATTTCTTTTTGAGCTTTCTCCATCTCTTTTTTAGCATTTTCTATTGCTGTATATTGATCATCTTTTGAATTTACTAAGTTATCATAATTTTCTTGTGCTGTTACTATTGATTTTTCCTTTGAAGTTATATTTTCTTCATAAGATATTTCTTCAGATGTGCTTAAAGGTGCTACTAAATCTGTTAAGTTGTTTTGAGCATTTTCTATTGAAATTTGTGTTTCTCTAATAGATTTTTCTAGACTTTTAATTGTTTCATCAGTATCATACTTTAATATTACGTCACCTTTTTTTACAGTATCACCAACTTCAAAGTATACCTCTGCTATAGTTGAAGCTGAACCACTATATTGTGTGTTTGTACTACTTATTCCAACTGTACCAGATGCTGTTATGGAGCTACTAATATCACCTTTTGTTGCTGTTGTAGTTAAGCTTATAGTTCTTTCCATAGGAATTTCAACTTGAGTTTCAGTTTGACTAGCTTTTATATAAATTCCTCCAGCTGTAACTATGCATAATGCTGCAACTATAGGTATAACAATCTTCTTTTTCATAAATCCTCCTTAAAAGTTCAAAAAAGTTTTTTAATAACATTAAAATTTATCTTAAATATTTTTTGATAAACTTATAAATATCTTGCTTTTGTTTAATTGTACTTTATAAAACTTAAATTATCCTTAAAAGTTCAGTGTAATAAATTGTATATTGCAATTTACAAAATTAGTTTATTATAGTATAATGAAAGTAAATTATGGTTGGGTAATAACTTTGGAGGCTATATGTGGAAAAAAATAAAAAATTTTACATATAAGATAACTTTATTTATAATAACTTTATCTTTTTTTATTATGGAAGCACCTACTGTTGTAGAGGCGAAAACAGATATTATTGTTCATTATCATAGAACAGATAATACCTATAATGGGCAATATGCTTTAATCGAAACAAGTGATGGAGAAACTTTTCAAGTTGATTATATAGGGCAAGATGATTTTGGTGCTATATTTCAGTTTTCTGTTTCTTTAAAAGATTATATTTATATTACCTTAAAAAAGGGTTTACAAAATATTGATTCTTTAGGAAAAACATATGTAGATTTAACTAAAGGCGATGAGGTATGGCTTTTTTCTGACGTAAATGAAGCTTTGTATAAAGTTCCAGAAGGTTACAGTAGTTCTATTGTAAACTATTTTGATAGCAGTGACTATGCTTATAAATTTGATGCTAAACTTATTGTACACTATAGTAAACAAGATGAGGATTATGAAAATGTAAGTATTAATATTTGGGAAGAAAAAACAGGTGATAATCAGTTTTATTTTACAGATGTCGATGATTTTGGTGCTTATACAAGTATAAACATTAAAGCTGCATATTCAAATGAAAATCAAATTGCCTTTACTATTAACAGCGATGATGAAGCAGTTACTAATATACGATATATTGATTTAAGCTTGGGATACGAAATTTGGCTTGTTGAAGGTGATAGCGATATACATTATTACTCAGCTACAGATTCATCTGGCTTTGATGGAATAAAAACTTTAAATATCGATTTTGCGTATAATAGATATGATAATGACTATAGTGGGGTGACTCTAGAATATTACGAAATAGGTAATGAAAAAGAACTTAAAAGTATTCCTATTACTAATAACGATTCCATTATGGTTTCTATAACAGCAAAAAATAATATCAAATTTGACATATATAAAAATGGTATTATAGATGACTATAAAAATAGTGTTATATATATGGATAACATCACATCTGGTCAAACTATTAATATGCGTTTGGTTCAAGGTACAAACAAAATAAGCGGTGATAATTTTATATTTTCCGATGAGGGTGCCTCTATAGAAAGTGCTAAAATAATCGAAAATAATAAAATACTTGTTGTTTTTGATATGCCTATTTTAGTTGATTCAAATATTTCTAGCTTTAAAGTAGATGAAAATTATGTTACATCTGTTAGAGCTTTAAGTGACACCTATGAATACAGCAATGTAAATGAGTCATATAAAATTGCTTTTGAAGTTACTACATCTAATTTGAACTTTACTCATAAATATAAAGTTTCAAAAGATGGTATAAATAACTATGTATATACAACTTTAGGTGACCTTTATAGTACTAGTAACTTTGAAGATTTATACACTTATGAAGGTGATGACCTTGGACTTAACTATGTAAACAACAATTTTAGTTTAAGAGTGTGGGCACCTACTGCCTTAGAAGTGGAAGTTTACATATATAACGTACAAACTAGTGATTTGAATAGTCCGGATAGTATACAAAAAATGGCTTTAAGTGAAAACGGTACTTGGGTTACTTCTATACCTATTAGTAGTGTTGAAGGGCTATATTATTGTTATAATGTTAAATTTAACGATTATTCAAATGTTGCAATAGACCCATATGCAAAATATGTTTCAACTTCCGGGAATATGGCAGTTTTCCCTGAAATAAGCCGTCTTGAAAGTGCAATTAAAGTAAATGAATATACAAATATCAATGCAAATGATGCAATTATATATGAACTTCATACTGGAAACTTTACGGCTGATGAAAGCTCTAAAGCTTATTATAAAGGGAAGTATAGTGGTATCGTTGAAAAAAATAATATAAGTTTAAGTGGAGAATCTGTAGGTTACGACCATATTAAAGAACTAGGTGTTACTCACGTAGCACTTCTTCCTATTAACGATTTTGAAGGTTCATATGATGTTGAAAAGGAAGAAAATAACTTTGGATATGGTACTTTAAACTTTAATGTACCAGAAGGAAGTTATGCTACTAATGATTTTTCATATTTAAGTAGAAGTGATGAGTTTAAAGTTATGGTTAATGAGTTACATAACGAAGGACTTGGTGTAATACTAGATGTTTCATATAGTTATGTAAAAAATCATTTAAATAGTAGTTTTCAAAAGATTGTGCCTAATTACTATTTCCGGAATGCAGAAGGTAACTTTTCAGATGGTTCAGGTTATGGAAATGAGTTTGCAACTGAGCGTTCTATGGTAAAAAAATTTATTATTGACTCTGTTGTATATTGGGCTACTGAATATGGTGTAGATGGATTTAACTTTGAAAGTATGGCACTTATAGATGTTGATACTATGGAAGAAATATCGGAGCAACTTTCTAAAATAGATCCAAACATTATTATTATGGGTAATTCAAATGCAAAGGATAGTTCTTTGCCAATTCTTTTGCAAACAACGAAAAATAACTTTTCGTCAATTAACACAAATATTTCAAGGCTATCTGATGATTTTAATCTTGCTGTTTCAGGACCTTCTTTAGAAATCTATGATAATGGCTATATTTTAGGTTCAAAGGCAAAACTTGAAGATGCAAAGTTTGCTGTTGTAGCAAGTATGCCTCATAATCAAGTTAATATATCAAATGTTAATTATTCTAATTATTTTTGGGCTAGTAATACTAGAGAAAGTATAAACTATTTATCTAATTATACAGAAGGTACTATAGGAGATAAAATAAATGCGTTAAATGGAAGTTTAACAGATGATGAAAAATTGCAAATACAAAAGCTTGCAAGCGTTTTCTTATTTACGTCACAAGGTATTCCTATGTTTCAAAGTGGGGAAGAGTTTGGTCTTACACTTGAAAATATGGGTACTGAGGAAATAAGTAAATCAAAAATAATTGATTGGGAATTAAAATCTACTAATAGCGATCTTTTTAATTACTATAAAGGGCTTATAGCTTTGCGTAAGGAAACAGATGCTTTTCGTCTTGTAACTCAAGAAGACATTGCTAATGATATTATTTTCTATGAAACGGAAGATAGTATTTTAGCTTATAAAATAATAGGTGGGGAAGAAGACAAATATAGAAATTATGTTGTTGTTATAAATCCTACAAAGGATACTACAAAAGTTGCTATAGAGGCTGGAAAATATGATATACTCGTAAATGGCGAAAATGCGAGCGAAATACCCATAGTTACTGATTTTAAACTTAACAAAAAGTTGGAAGTGCCTCCATATACTGCTTATGTTTTTGGTGCTACTGAAACTAAGGAGTTAGTTTCTCAAACAGATAAAGAAGAAGATAGAACCGTACTTGAAAGCACATTAAACTATTCAATTATTGCAATTTCTATTTATTTTGTATTATATTTTTTAAATAAATTTATTAGTAAAAAAAATTCTTTTTTTAAGAAAAAATAGTTGTGTCTATAATGTGTAAATAAAGTCATTTAAAAGAAAGGCTTTATCTGATTTTCCTAAATAAGGTGGTGTAATAATGTTAAGAACGGAAGGTGAATATTGTTATATTATTTCTAAAAGAAAGGTAGTTTTACTTTTACTTGAAGAAATAAAAAATGTATATAACGTATTTATTGATAATGGTAGTTATCAAATGCGATGTAATATAGAAAATAAATTTCCCGTATTTTTTTATAACTTTAGTTATTATAAGTATGAATATACATTTAATGATGATTTAGATATTACTTATAAAAATTATATAACTTTTGATGATAAAGAAATGTTTCTTGACTTAGCTCAATATTATAAAACTACTGAGTTTAAAAGTAGTTATACATATAGCTTACAAGATTTAGGGGTAAGTTATAATATTAAATATACTTCTTTTAAGGTTTGGTCACCTGTAGCTAAGGCTGTTAAAATTAGAATTTTTGAAGATGACATAACTAAAGAATATAAGCTCTATGATATGCAAAGTGCAGAGTCTGGTATATGGAAATGCTATGTTGAAGGAGATCTTAAAAATAAATTCTTTTTATATGAAGTTAACATTTACGATGAGATATCTACTTGTATTGATATAAAATGTAGAGCTACTTCTTCAAATGGGCGTAAAGGGTTAATACTTGCACAAAATGATACCAATCCCAAAGGGTTTAAAGAAGATTCATATATACGTGATTTTAAAATAAATAATGCTGTAATTGCGGAAACTCATATACGAGATTTTTCTATGAATACGTCATCAAATATTAAAAATAAAGGAAAGTATTTAGCTTTTACTGAAAATGATACAAAAACAAGTTTCGGATTAAGCACTGGTGTTGCACATCTTAAAGAACTTGGAATAACTCATTTGCAATTATTACCTGTGTTTGATTTTTTAAATGTTGATGAAGATAATTTAGACAGTAATGTGTATAACTGGGGTTATGATATACAAAATCATAATACTCCAGAAGGTAGCTACTCACTTGAACCTAAAGAACCTACACAAAGGATAAAAGAGCTTAAAGAACTTGTTCTTAATTTACATAATAATGGCATTGGAGTTATATTAGATGTTGTTTATACAAATATAGTTAAAGTAAGTGAGTCTAATTTTCAAAAGCTTGTACCTAACTATTATTTTAGGACTGATAATTTTGGAAATCACCTTATTAATATCAATAATGAAAACGCTGGTATTTTTGCAACGGAACGTACTATGGTTAGAAAACATATAATAGATAGCCTTATGTACTGGGTAAATGAGTATCATATTGATGGGTTTAGATTTCAACAAATGGCTCATATTGATATTGATACTTTAAATGAAATTCGTATGAATTTAGACAAAATTGATATTGGTATTATAATGTATGGTGACGGCTGGGTATATAATGGCTCTATTTTAAGAAGAAATTTTATGAGTTCAAGAGAAAATTCCGATATGCTATCTAAACGTATTGCTTTTAGTAGTGGCGGGTTTTACAGTAAAAAAAATGTATTTGACAAAGAAATTGAATATATTTTAGGTAATGAAAAATATATTGAAGATGTAAAAAATAAATTAGTTGGTACTGTAGCTCATAGTGAAGTTGATATATTAAAAATATCTGAAAATAAAAATATATTAGTTAAAGAACCTTCACAAACTGTTAATTTTACCTCAATTCACGAAGGGTTGACTTTATGGGATAAAATAATAAAAAGAAGTGGAAGCTTAAATGATGAAGTCGTTGTAAATATAAATAAGTTAATAACTTTTATTAATTTTTTATCTCAAGGTGTTATTTTGTTTCAGCTAGGTGAAGAATTTGGTAGGACTAAATTTGGTGATGAAAACTCTTATAGTTCTCCTGATAGAATAAACTCAATAAATTGGGACAAAAAGCTTGAAAGATTGAGTTTGTTTAATTATTACAAAGGTCTTATTGCTATTAGAAAAAGTGACTATTCATTTAGATTCTCAACTACTTATGAAATACAAAAAAATGTTACTTTTGTCCTTGAAAATAAACACCAGATTGTAATTAAAATTATGGCTTCAAATAAAAAATATGATCACTATTTAATTCTTATTAACGTTGATGATGAAGATTTTGATTATGATTTAGAGAAGAAACATAGTTATGAAAAACTCGTTGATATAGACAGAAGTGGTATTGATCCTATAAGTAAAGTTAAAAAAAATATTGTAGTTAAAGGTAAAGAAGCAATTCTTTTAGCTTATCATAAATAAGAAAAAATAATTATGATATAATAAATTAAAAGGTAGTTCAAAGCTTAAATTTGGAGTACCTTTTTTTATAGTAAAAGGGGAAAATTGCAGATGAAGCAAGGGTATAATTGCATTTATTAATAGTATATAGTATAATATTAATATTATTTTAAAAAAGGGAGAAGGTATGAAAAAGTATAAGCTAGTAGTTTTAGATATAGATGGTACTACAGTAAAATCAAATGGTCAGTTGTCTGAATATACAATTAATACAATAAGAAGAACTGTTAATGAAGGTGTACCTGTATGTTTATGTACCGGACGAAACCTCAAAAATACAAAGCCTATCTTAAAAAAACTTAAAATTAAAACACCAATCATTTGTATAGATGGTGCTGTTATGTATGACCCAGTAGATAAAAAAATATTAAGGGAACATTTCATTAATATGGATATTATAAAAGAAATAACTAAAATCGTAGATGAGTTTGATGTTTATATGGAGTTTTGTACTTTGAATAACTATATAAAATATTTAAAATATAAAGGTTTAGAAAAATATTCTTATGGCGGAGTTCCTCAAAATACTTTAGATGCAACAAAATTTTTCTTAAATGGAGTGCGTATTGTAAAGGATTTAGAAAAAATATATAATATTAAAAATAATATTAATCAGTTTTTAATAGGTGGTAAGAGTGAAGATATTAAAAAGGTTATGGATATTTTAAAAAACAAAAATTACAAAAATATTATATTTCGTGATGATTTATGGGATAATTATATTTTAATTGCTCATAGTGAGGCTATTAAATCGGAAGGTGTTAATCTTTTATGTCAACATTACAATATTGATATAGATGAAACTATAGCTATGGGTGACCAAATGAATGATATTGATATGATAAAAAAGGTAGGCTTTGGTATCGCTATGGGTAATGCTCATGATAAAATAAAAGAAGTTGCTAAACATATTACAGTATCTAACGATGAAGATGGTGTTGCAAAGGCTATAGAAGAGTTTGTTTTAAAAAAATAATATTGAAAAGGTGTGATTTATTTTTTAGTTTGAAGATAAACTCGTCATTAAGTTTTATATAAATAAATTATTTGTTTCAATAAAGACGATAAGAAAAGCAAGGTAATATTAAATTTTATAATATTATTTTGCTTTTTTCAATGCTACACAAATGGCTTCATTGCAAAATATAGAAAAATCCATTTTCATATCGGAATTTTCACTACGTGAAAACGACTTCGTCGCCCTTGTTCGTCGGGTTCTTTAAAAAACAATGGCTTTGTGGCTTTTGACAAAAATTGTGGAAATGGCGTCTTTTTGCCATTTCAGGCGTTTGTCAAAAGTATGAAAATTTGATTTTTTCTTTTGCAATGTGCCATTCTTTGAATTTTGCAACGTTGCCAAATCAAATTTCATTTAAGAATAGTACAATGATGCCTGTTAAAATTAAAACATCAGCTACATTGAAAATAGGTAGTTTTTTAAAGTTTATATATAAAAAGTCCGTCACTTCTTTGTTTTTTAGTCGTTCAATGTTGTTACCTACACCACCAGAAAAAATTAAGGTCGCACCTATAAGGTTTATAAGATTATCTTCAATATATGCATTTTTTATGAAAAAACTTAGTAGTATAAAAATAAAAAGGTTTGTTAAAAGTAAAAAAGTTCTATGGTTTGAAAAAGAATTAAGCATTGCACCTTTATTTTTTGTTAGGCGTAAGTTTAAATTTTTATAAATATTATAATTTTTATTTAAAGTAAGATTTTTATTTGCTATTTTTTTTGTGTAGATATCTAAAAATAAAGTGGCAATAAAAATAGATATAAGTGTTAAAGATTTTTTCATAATTCTTCTTTATCCTTTGCAAGTTTATTTTGTATATCTTTTCTGTATATATCGGCTAACGCTTTTATATTTTCATCATTTAAAGCAGTTAAGCCTTTGTCGGATATGCCATAATCACCATTGCCGTAGCGAATAAAGTAGCCATGAAAGTTGTTATATAATATTGAATAGGCGTTATCTATATCAAAATTCTCTTTTAAAAATTTGACGTTTACAATAGTGTATATCTCGCATATACATGCTATTCTAATGCTTAAATCCTTATATGCTGTGAGTAATTTAGTTTTATTAACACCACCTTTATTAAGGTCTAATTTTCTTCCTGAAATTTCTTTTTTAACTAATTCGCCTTTTTTTGTTTTCGGTGGGGTAGTATCAATATCTTTTGGATTAAATAAAATTTCTAATTTGTTTTCTTTTATATCAGGATTTATAACTATTAAACCTATATTTAAACGTTTTACTAGACGTAGCATTTTTTGACGTTCTTTAAAATAATTTTTTTTAGGTTTTTTTATTGCTATGTACACATTTTCTGTTATAGTTAATCTATTTAAAGCTTGGTGTATTAAAGTTATATTCAAAGCTAATTTTAGTTCAATGATTGCAAAGTAATTCTCTTTTTGCACTACAACATCGCAGTTGCGTACTTCTGCATTTACTTTGTAACCTTTTTTTTCAAAATAATCCTTTATAATAGGAAATAAATCCTTTTCATATATTTGTTCCTTATCTTTTGTCAATATTTTCACCTTTTTGTTTTTATTCTATTTTAAAACATTTACCATAGTTTCTGCAAGGGGTTTTATAGAATTTTTTGCTTCTGCCCATGTATTTGTTTGTGCACCTATTTCTACAAGCAAGCTTTTGCCTTTGTGATGAAGGCTATATCTGTAAGCATGCAAATATATATTTTTAAAAAGGTTAGGATATAGACTATTGCCAACTGTACGCATCTTGAAGCTAAAGCCTAAGTTTTCTTGTTGGTTTTGGTTTGGTAAGTCTGTTAAGGCTTGATTGCCATCTTCTTTTTTTAGGGAAGATAAGCCATTTACAAACATAATTGGAGCTGTATCTTCACCATTTACTGTAGTTAATATTTTGACATCTTCTGGTAATCCGTCACGATGCAAGTCTATTACTACTTCTATTGAAGGATTTTCCTCAATAATTTTACTTATATATTCATTCATTCTTTCGTAGGCACCTAAAATTTGAGTTTGACCATCAACTAAATCGAAACGGTCTGTAATATGTAAAGTAGGGATATTATAAGTTTCTTCTAATTCTTTTTTTAAAAGTTCACCAAGACCTATAACCCCTTCTTCTAAGCTTTTACTATCGGCATACACTTCACTACCATGTGTATGGAAAATCAAAATTTTTGGTTCATTATTTACGCTTTCACTTATAGCATAGCTTTGTTCTGTAAATTTTTTGAAATCGAAAAGGTCATAGTTTACACCTGTTTTTTCATCAATAGTATAATTTTCAGAAATAATATTTTTTGTATTACTAAGTTCTGCTTCCGTATAATCTAATATGTTTTGGTTTAATGTTGTAGTTGTAGTTGTTGATGCATTGTAGCTTTCTATGTCTTCTGAAGATAAAATATCATTGCCCTTAAGGTGAGTGTCTTCTTCTATGCTAAAGCTTTCAGTGTCGTTACTATGTAATATGTCAGAATTTTTGTTAAGTATATTTAAACTATTCATACCAAAAAATAACATTAAAATTATGTATGTTAAACCAACAACTTCTATGGTTGATAAAATTTTTATTATATTTAGTTTTCTAAAATTAATTACTTTGAAAACTTTCTTTTTGTGTCTTTTTTTTCTTGGAAAAAGTTTTATACTTTTTTTTCTTTTCATTATGTACCTCATTATTTGTGTAAAATATTTTTAGCTTTTAAACTTATAAAATATATATATGTTTTTAAAAATAAAAAATGCTATTTTTTTAATTATGTGTTAAAATATAAATATATATAAATTTAATATGAAGGTATTTTTTATAGAAAGGGTGATTTTATGAATATAATGCAAGTTGTGGGGCCTATAATGGTTGGTCCGAGTTCTTCTCATACTGCTGGGGTAGTGCGACTTGGGAAAGTATGTTATCGAATATTAGGTGGTACACCAAAGGAGGCTGAAATAACATTTTATCGTTCATTTGCTAAAACCTATAAGGGACATGGCTCTGATAAGGCTATTGTTGCCGGTCTTTTAAACTTTACAACTGATGATGAACGTATAGTAAATGCTGTGGAATATGCTAAGGAGTTAGGTTTTGATTTTAGAATTACTCCAAGCGAAAAATATTCAAGGCACCCAAATACTGTTAAAGTAGTTGCAAAAGATGTACACGGTAACCAATGTGAAATCTTAGGTGAAAGCATAGGTGGTGGGGAAATACGTGTAAGAAAAATTGACGGTATTGATGTTGAGCTTGACGGTACATATGACACTATAATTACACATCACAAAGATGAACCCGGTGTTGTAACTAAACTTACAAAAATATTATATGAGGCAAATATAAATATTGCAACTATGAAAGTTTTTAGAGCTAATAAAGGTGATAGTGCTATTATGTTTGTTGAGGTCGACCATAAGCCTTCTAAAGAAATCATAGAGGATATGAAAAAACTTAATAGTATTCAAGATATTAAATTTATACCGAAAATATTTTAATTCTAAATAATGGAAAACTTGATTAAAAGGTATTTGTAGAAAAGAGGTATTATGAGAAAGTTTTATTCTTTAAAAGGTATTATAGATTATGCAACTGAGCATAATATGAAAATAAGCGATGTTGCATTGAAGTTTCAAAGTGAAGACTTAGATGTGACAGAAGAACATATTTATAATGATTTTAAAAATAAGTACAATATTATGAAGGAATCAATTAAAAAAGGTTTAGTTGAAAATTCAAAATCTGTTTCTGGGTTAACTGGGGGTATGGCTTATAAAATGTATAAAAGCTATGAAAAGGGAAATTTTTCAGGTAGTTTTTTAGGAAAAGTTATATATTCAGCACTTTCTGTAAGTGAGCATAATGCCTGTATGGGGTGTATTGTTGCTGCACCAACAGCTGGTAGTTGTGGTATAATACCTGCTTGTCTTATTACACTTGAAGAAGAACGTGGCTTAAGCGAAGAAGAAACTATTAGGGCTTTAATCAATGCTTCTGCAGTAGGATATATCATCTCAAGAAACGCTACTGTTTCCGGAGCAGAAGGTGGTTGTCAAGCTGAATGTGGTTCGGCTGCAGCTATGATTTCATCAGGTATGGTTGAAATGTTAGGTGGCACACCGGAGCAATGTGGATTTGCTGTTGCTCAAAGTTTAAAAATGCTTATGGGTCTTGTATGTGACCCTGTTGCTGGTCTAGTTGAAGAGCCTTGTGTTGTTCGTAATGCAGGTAGTGCTACTATTGCTGTGACAAGTGCAGAATTATCTTTAGCTGGTATACACAGTATTATTCCTGTTGATGAAGTTATTGAGGCTATGTATCAAGTTGGTAAACTTTTACCTGATTCTTTACGTGAAACTGCTGAAGGTGGTATAGCCATAACAGATACAGGTAAAAGACTAATGGAAGAAATATTTGGCTAAAAGGGTTGAAATATAAAAAATAATCCTTAAGAAAGATATAAAAAGTTTTTAATTTTAAATCTAACTGTTATTGACAGAATATTTCATTATTGCATTGTTTCTTATTTGGAGATAACGCCAAATTTTTAAGTAGGATACGTAATAGTTTTAAACAAATTAATATATGTTAAACCGTAGTTTCTCCTTTTGACTTACAATGTAATACAGTCTTAAGGAGAATTTTTATGTTAATCTTTTATTGTACAGGTATATAGAGGTACATGGCTTCATTACAAAATATAAAAAATCCATTTTCATCTCGGAATTTTCACTATGTGAAAACGACTTTGTCCCCTTGTTCCTTGGGTTCTTTACAAAACAATGGCTTTTAGCTTTTGATAAAGGTATGAAAACTTGATTTTTTCTTTTGCAGTGTGCCATTTCTGAAGGTGCTGATAAAGGATAGAAAAAAATATTACTGCACAAAAATTACGCTCGACTTGATGATTTGCTTTGCAAATCATCTTGCATATAGCATCTCACTATTTTCGTGCCATTATCATTAGTAATATTTTTTTCTTTTT
>JBKECM010000152.1:0-10262 GCA_047974615.1 Lachnospirales bacterium | reverse complement strand
AGTATGTGGTAAAGTTTGATTTTGCACGTTTATATAACGTGCCATATTTTAGTGCCTCTTAGTTTTACTATAAAAAATATGGCATAATTGCATTTTGCAAGATGCCATATCCTTTTATTATGAGTAACAAAATCGAGTGTGCTGAAAAAGTCCAAAAAGAAAAAAAGATTACTAATGATAATGGCACGAAAATAGTGAGATATCATAAACTCAGCGAGGAACGAGTGCTAATTTTATGCGACATGCAAGATGATTTGCAAATCAAATCATCAAGTCAAGCGTAATTTTTGTGCAGTAATATTTTTTTCTATCCTTTATCAGCACCCTCAACAAAATCTAATCTATTATATTATTTTTAAAATAAATCAATAACATAGTTTTTTAAGTTTCTATTTAACCCTTAACTCCAGTTAAAGCTATACCTTCAACAAATTGCTTTTGGAATATAACAAATATTATAAGTATAGGAATAGTGGATAAAGCAGTACCTGCCATTATTAAGTTGTACATAGTGCTATGTTCTGTAGCAAGTAATGTTATACCCATAGGTATTGTCATTTTACTTGGACTGTTAATAACCAAAGTTGGCCATAATAAGTCATTCCAAGCAAATAACATAGTAAATATAGCAAGTGAAATCATACCCGGTTTAGCAAGATGAACACTTATTCTAAAGAACACACTACCTCTATTACAACCGTCAATTATAGCTGCTTCTTCAACCTCTTTAGGCAAGGAAATGAAAAACTGTCGCAGTAAGAACGTTCCATAAGCAGAAAACAAAGACGGTACAATTATTGCTTTTAATGAATCCAAAAAGTTAATTTTACTCATAATAATATATTGAGGCAAATAGTATACTTGAGAAGGAACCATTAAAATAGTAAGCACTAAAAAGAATAGAAAATTTTTAAGTGGAAAATTTAACCTTGCAAAAGCATAGGCAGCCATAGAGCATATGAATACTTGACCAGCTGTAACTATAACGGTAACAGTAAAACTATTTTTATATAAAGTAGCATAAGGAATACTTGAAAAAACTTCTTTGTAGTTACTCCACATAAAAACCTGTGGTAAAAAACTTGGGGGTATTTGACGTGTTTCCTCGATAGTTTTTAATGATGTTAAAATCATCCAAATAAAAGGGAAAAGCATAATAATAGCACCAAGACCTAATAATATATAAACGATTATGTGACTTTTGTCTTTCATATGTTTCTCCTTTCTAGTCATATACTACCCATTTTTTCTGCATTCTTAAATTTACAGCTGTAATAATAAGTGTAATTAAAAGCATAAACACCGCTATAGCTGCAGAATAGCCCTTGTTGTTGAATTGGAACCCTTCTCTATAGAATAAGAAGGACATAGAAATTACGCTAGGTAAAGCAGGGTTAGTTTCTCTAAATATTATAAATATTGCATCATAAATTTGTAATGCACCTATTATACCTGTTGTAAGCTGAAAAAAGATAACAGGTGTAAGTAAAGGTAATGTGATAAATCTAAAGTTTTGTAACTTGGTACCACCATCAATTTCAGCCGCTTCATAATAGCTTCTAGGTATACCTTGTAGTCCAGCTAAATATAAAACAATAGATCTACCTAAAGATGACCAAACACCTATTGTAACAAGTACAACCATAGCATATTTACCATTTGTTAGCCAATCAACTTTTAAATTTAACATATTATTTAAAATACCATAATCAGTATTAAATATCCATTTAAATATCATTGCAATAGCAGCAGCAGTCGTAACTGCAGGCAAGAAATATATTACACGAAAAAAGCTTTTAAATTTTATTTTTGTGTTTAATAAACTAGCAAAAAATATTGCGAATACAATAGACAATGGAACTGTAAAAATAGTATATCTTAGAGTATTAAATAAAGCTTTATACATCATTTCATCTTGAAATAATTTTTTATAGTTAGCCAGCCCTATCCATTTAGTTCCACCGAATTTACCCCATTCAGTAAAACTATAGTAAATAGTGGTAAATACAGGAACAATATATAAAGAGAGTATACCAATTAAAAGTGGAGCAAGGAATATAGCTGCCCATATAACTTCTTCTTTAGCATATCTCTTTTTAAACTTTTTTTTCGTTTTTTGCATAAAGCCACCTCGTTAAAATAATTTATACTATGATTCGAATTTATTTTATGCTAATAAAAGTCTTTTTATAGTATAATTTTTCATAAAGGGTATAAAATTTTACTTTTATACCCTTATTTTAAAAGGAATACTTGCTTTTTTGTTATCTATTTAGCTAGTATTTCATTACTTTTTTCTTCAATAAGTGCACACGCTTCTTTTATAGTCATTTCTCCATTCCAAGCTTTAGTTAAATATTCAACTTCAACAGCTTGTGCTTCAGAGAAGTTTTCAAAGTTTGGTAAATGCACAGCGAAATCAACTGAATCTAAGAATGCAGCAATGTTTTTATCAGGGTAAGCTTCTGCAATTTTTGCATCTGAACCTTCGTAAGCAGGTATAGTTACACCACTTTCACCTACAAAATCATTTGATTCCTTACTTGATAAGAAAGCAACAAGAGCTTTTGCAACATCAGGGTGCTCACAAGATGAACCCACAACATGAGCGATTGAGTTAGATGTTGTACCATTTTGAGTACCACTTGGTAAAAGTGCTACATCAAGATTTTCTTTACCGTATTCACTTTGTTCAAAGAATGTAGTCATTGACCAAGAACCATCTGGGAACATACCAGCACGACCTGAGTTAACATATTCAGCACCACCTGTAACAGAAAGGTCTGCACCTGAAGGAGATAACCCATCAGCTGCAAAGCTATACCAGTACTCCATTGCTTCTACAACAGCAGGATCGTTAAATTGTGACATACCATCTTCAGTAAATGGATAAGAGCCATTTTGAATTATTGTTTCATAGTAACCACCTTGCCACTCTGGAGGAGCTACTATACCGTATACCCCAGCTTCTGGATCGCTTATAGCTTCAGCTGCACTTCTTACATCTTCCCATGTCCAATCATCTGTAGGTAATGGAACGCCATTTTCTTCAAATAAAGTTTTGTTATATATCATAGCAATAGTATCATAGTCTTTTGGGATACCAAATATTTGACCTTCGTAAGTATAAGCATCTACGTGTGTAGCAGGATATTTTGATAAGTCAAGTCCTAAGTCGTCAAGTGGTAAAATTATATCATTTACGATATATTCTTTACTTCTTGGTATGTTAAGCCAAAAAATGTCTGGTGTATTTCCACCATTAATAGAAGTTTCAAGTTTTGTCCAATAGTCTTTCCAACTTGTAATTTGCATTTCTACAGTAACGTTTGGATTTTCAGCTTCGAACTGTTTAATAAGCTCTTCATAAATTGGAGCTTGCTTTGCGTCCCATAATGCATAAGTAAGTTTAACTTGTTCGTCGCTTGATGTTGTGTCTGTGCTACCTTCGCTAGTGTCATCTGTACTACCTGTACCAGATGAACAAGCAGTAGTTAAAAGTAATACACCCATTGATAAAGCAAAAATTTTTTTTGTATTTTTCATAATAAATCCTCCTATAATTTAATTATATATTCTAAAGCTTTTGATGTATTTTCGATAAGTTGATAAGGTGCTGTATTATACGGCGAAAGTTCTGCCGTTATATAGTCATCATATCCTACTTCTCGTAAAGCTGTCAAAAGTGCTTTATAATCCATATTACCTTCAAGTAAGTTTTTAAAGCCTCTTATATTACCTATTGATGTATCAAAGTCTTTTATATGTACTTTTGCTATACGCTTATTTAAAATTTTAACCCATTGTTCAGGAAATCCAAATTGTAGCACGTTTCCTGCATCAAAATACATTTTTACATAGGGAGAGTTTATTTCATCAAGTAGTTGTACTGCTTCAAGGGGACTTAATAAAAACTTATTCCATACGTTTTCTATACCAATAATTACATTTTTTTCTTCAGCATATGACTTTAATTCGTTCATAGCCTCTTTAGCTCTTTCATATACAACATCATAAGATACTTCCTTAGTTGTACAGCCGGGAACAACTAGAATAGTATCAACTTTAAAGAAATTTGCACATTCAATCATTTTTCTAACGATTAACTTGCCTTTTTCACGTTTATCTTCGTCATTTGAAGATAAAGGGTAAGTCCAGTGTAAACCTGTTGAAATACCAGATATTTTGATGTTATATTTTTTTGATAGTTCTAAAATCTCACTATATTCCTTTTCACCCATTGATATAGTTAAATAGTTATTATCAGCTAAACCAAAATCTTTTATATCACCTTCATTATATTTATCTTCGGTCATATTTAGTTCTATAGCTGAGAACCCACTTTGTGTTGCCATTTTAAAGATTTCTTCAAGGGATAAATGAGATTGAAAACACCAGGCATTAATACTTTTTTTCATAACATTCCTCCATAAAATTATTTTGAATATTCATAAGCTTTTAAAGCTATATCTAAAGCAAATTTCCCATGTTCACCTGTAACTTTTGACTTTTCTTTATTTTTTATAGTGTCTATGAAGTCACTAATCATTTCAAAGTCCATATCATTACCAAAAGCATAACTTTTAGCTTTTATATCTTTTTGACCATATATTATGCCACTTTCAAGGAAAGCATCAACACGTAAATTTCCATTTTCTCCTATAAAATCTATAACAAGGTCACCCCATTGAGGATATCCATTTGGTCTGTTCCAACTTGTATCAATACTACATATAGCACCGTCTTCAAACTCCATAAGGATAAGTCCACTATCATCTGCTTCAATATTATGTAATTGAGTGCTTACTACAGACATAACGTCTTTAACCTTTGGTTTTAAAATCCAGTTTATTATATCTGCTACGTGAACTGTGTGGTCTATAACAGAACCACCACCGGACAACTTTTTATCTATAAACCAACCACCGGGCATTTGACCATGATTTGTTGCGATTATTGATTGTATCTTTCCAAGTTTGCCACTTTCAATTATTTTTTTAGCTTCAACTATAGGTGTGGCATATCTTACAGGGAAACAAATCATAAGCTCTACACCCTCATCTTCGCATACCTTTATCATTTCATCTGCATCTTCAATAGTAGTTGCAACGGGTTTTTCAACTATAACATTCATTTTGTGTCTTGCAGAAGCTATTGTATATTCCTTATGGTATATATTTTCAGAACAGATTAGAGATACATCACAATTAGTTTTAAGTAATTCCTCGATATTTTTATATAAAGGAACATTAAACTTTTCTGAAATATCTTTAGCACTTTCTAAATCTTTGTCATATAAGCCAACAACTTCGACATTTAGTTTTAAAAGTGCCTCTATATAACTTGTAACGTGCATATGTGCACAACCTAATATACAAATTCGCATATTACACCTCCAACTTTAAGCTTTTAAAAATATCCTCTAAAACACTATAAACTTTTTCATCATAGTTGATTTTTTCAAGGTTTTCTATTGATGTTATATTTTTATTGTTACCGTCACTAAGTACTATTGGAGAATTTTTGGCACTATCATATTCAAGTATACCCTTAGAACCAACAACTTCTATTTTAAAATTACCAAATATTTCTTTGTTGTATAAGTTAATTGAAATATGGGTAGTTTTTTTATTTGTATGTTCTAAAATGATTATGCTTTTTTCATAATTTACTGTTTTGCTTAAAATTTTAGTAGGAACACCTAAAACTTTAATAGCAAAATCCACATCTTCCTTTAATACTTCTTTTAAAACTTCAAAAGTGATTTTTTCTTCTAATCCCACAAGTTTAAAAATTCTAATAGCTTTAATATCACCAAGTTCTTCACTTTTAACTTTGTTATGTATAGCAGTATAGTTACTATAATTCATTTATACTTCCTCCTTAAAGAAAACTATATTTCCTTTTTCTTGTGACTCGATGGATTTAAAACATAGCATAGATGATATGAAACAACTATCAAAATCTGCAACAGGCTTTTTATTTGCAGTTATACTTTCATAGAAATCATCTAACAGATTTATATCTCCTCCGGAGTGAACAAGGTTACCTACATCTACTAAAATATTTTCTTCTTCTTTTTTGTCTTTATAATTTATTTTTATGATATTTTCTTTATCATCAAAGTATAAGCTACCTCTTGTGCCGATAAATTCATAACTACGTCTATAAAAAGGTGAAAACTGTGAACTTGAAAATACAACCTTAGAACCTTTTTCATATTCAATCATTATAGTGTGGTTATCATCTATGTCTATATCTTTTGAAAAAACACATCTATCATGCCAGTTATCGTTCCAGTTAATTCCCTTTATTTCTTTTATATTATAGTTGCTATCAAAACACTCTTTTTCATAGGGGCAAGTTCTACAATGAAATTCATCTGTATCAACGTCTACCCATTTGCCTCTACCTTTACTGCCGTACACTTCAAGACTGCCAAAGGTAGCTATTTTTTTAGGAGTATCATTTATTACCCAGTTAATAATATCTAAGGAATGGGAAGATTTTTGTAAAATAAGGCTATTTATATTTTTTTTATGGCGATGCCAATCTCGGAAAAAAGCATACCCTCCATAGACAACGTTATCAACAGCGTTACATAGTATAACATCGCCGATAGCACCTTTTTCTACAAGTTCTTTTGCTTTAATATACAAAGGAGCATATCTTAAAACATATCCTACTAAAATAGTTTTATTGTAACCATTGCAAAGCTTTGACATTTCAACAGTTTTATCTTTAGATATTTCTAAAGGCTTTTCGCATATAATGTGTAAATTTTTTTTAATAGATTTTTCTAAAATCTCAAGGTGCGTATTTTCAGGGGTACATATCATAACAGCTTCAAGTTCAGAATCAGATAGCAATTCATTATAATCTATATATGTTTTTATACCTTTGTTTATAAAAAAATCAAAATCTTTTTTGTCATAATCACATACACTATGCAAAGAGAAGTTTTCGTTTTCTAAAATTATGTTTTTAGCGAACTTAACACCTCTATTGCCTAAACCTATAACTCCTATTTTAATTTTTTTCAAAATCATTCACCTCATTGTTCTCTAAAATTTTTTCATATTCAGATGGTGACATTCCCCATTTTTTCTTGAAAGATTGTGAGAAATAGTGTATTGACTCAAAACCTAGCATTGTAGCTATTTCTGTATAAGCATAATTTTTCTTTCCTATAAGTTCTTTAGCTTTTTCCATTTTTTTAAGATTAAAATATGTTATAACGCCACAATCCATTTTTTCTTTAAACATATTTTTTAATTTTGTACTACTTATATGAAACTTTTTACATATAATGTCTACATTGATTTTGCTATCTAAGTTTGCGTTTAAAAATATTACTATATTTTCAAACATATCTTGACTTTCAAGTTTACGATTAGCAAGATCTGAAGGTGCAATCATATTTTTTTTCATATATGTTTTTTCGTATCGGATAAGCTTTACAAGAAAAGTTTCTAAGGCACTATATAATAACTGTTCTGTACCAAGACTTTTATTTAAGTCTATTGCCTCGTTTCTATACATATATCCAAAATCTTTTTTAAATATACTTGCTTCTTCTAAAACTTCATATATATATTTAACCAAATTTTTAGGTAAAAAATATTTCTTTTGTTCAAATATTTTCATTGAAGTGGAGTTGCAATAAAAACTAATTATAATAACATTAGGTGCAATATCACTTTTGGACTTTAAAGAATGAAACTCATTTGGCTTATGAAATATTATTTCGCCTTCTCTAAGGAGTAAAGTTCTATTACCAGCTACAATTTCAAGTTCTCCACGTATAAGATATACAAACTCCCAAAAATTATGTTCTTCACCGGGGAAAACATAGTTTTTAGAAAATTTTTCGTA
Organism: Lachnospirales bacterium; assembly: GCA_047974615.1. Taxonomy (GTDB): domain Bacteria; phylum Bacillota; class Clostridia; order Lachnospirales; family CAMZNU01; genus JBKEBX01. The sequence continues at coordinate 2,387 of JBKECM010000152.1, read as the reverse complement.
ATACACTGTTTCAACTTTATCAACTTCTATTAATTTTAAATAATTCATATTCATCACCTTTGTTAAAATAATCTAAAAATATATTAATGTATTAGTAATATATTATCACATTTTTTCTACAGGCACAATAAAGGTATTTGTTATTGCTATATTAAAACTTTTAGCTATAAAAATCAATGTTTTTTGTGCTAGTAGGACTTTTTTTAGTAAAATTATGACCGATTTTATAAAAGAAAGTATTGTATTAAACTAAAAATGCAAATTTTATCTTTATTTTCAGCTACATATCATATAAATATTTACTTTAACTTATGGATTTTGTGTTAATATTATACATTAAATAAAATCACTTTTTATTATTTGCCTAATAATTCAAAAATATGTCTAATATTATAAATAAAATCTATTCTAAAAATGTTATTTATAATATATAGTTTTTTAAAATATTATGTATAACCTATTATTTTAAAAACAAGAATAGATTATTTAGGAGGTATATATGTTAAAAGTTGGTTTAGTTGGTCTTGGATTTATGGGTAGCTCTCACTTGAGTGTTTATAAAAAAATGATAGCTGATGGATTAGATGTAGAAGTCGTAGCAATATGTGATGTTTGTGAAAGTAAATTTACAGGAAAAGGTACACAAGGTAATCTTGATACTGTATCATCTGATTTAGATTTATCATCATACAATCTATATACAGATATGGAAGAAATGATAGAAAAAGAAGATTTAGATTTTGTAGATCTTGCAGTACCTACATTCATTCACGATAAATTAGCGATAATTGCGATGAAAAAAGGCGTTGATGTATTTTGTGAAAAACCTATGGCTATATGCTACAGTGACTGTCAAGATATGATTAAGACAAGTAAAGAAACAGGCAAAAAATTAATGATAGGTCAAACTTTAAGATATTGGAATACTTATGAATATCTTAAAGAAACTATTGATAATAACAGCTTAGGCAAAGTTACAAGTGGATATTTCTTTAGAGGTGGTAGCACACCTATATGGTCTTGGGAAAATTGGTTACTTACAAAAGATCGTTCTGGAGGTGCTTTACTTGACCAACATATACACGATGTAGATGCCATAAACTGGTTATTTGGAGTACCAAAAGCCGTTTCAACTATAGGTAAAATTGTATATGAAGGTAGTGGCTACGATGCTTTATCAACAAACTATATATATGAAAATAATATGGTTATAAACGCTCAAGATGACTGGACAATAAACGGAAAAGGCTTCGGCTTTAAGATGATGTATAGAGTAAACTTTGAAAAAGGTGCTATAGTTTATGAGCAAGGTAAAACAACAGTTTATCCTGTTGATGGCGAAATGTTTGAAGCTCCTCTTACTTCTGAAGATGCGTACTACAAAGAAATCCGTCTTTTTATGGAATGTATAAAAGGCGATGACAAAACTTTAGATTTATTCGGATTATTAGAAAGTCACGCAGTTACAATAAAAATCGGTGAATGTGAAATCGAATCTGCAGACAAAATGGGTCAACCTATTGAAATAAAATAGTTTCACTTTACTTTGTAAAACAAAAGAAACTTAACCTCCTCAGTAGAGTTTCTTTTATTTTAATAAATGTTCCTTTCTTTTTATATGGAATTTTAAAATGGTATTCTTGTCTAATGGTAACGTTGTCTAGTGAGAATTTGTCAGTTTTTAATTCAAAAAAAACATCTAACTTCTATATATAGGGTTAGATGTTTTTAGTTTATATTCGTTTTATATAATTATTATAAATTAATAAAAATCCTATAAATTAAAGCTTTAAAGTGAAAAGATTTAAAAACTTTACTGATAATTACTAAAGCATTAATTTATCTACTTGTACCACATATTGGTTTTATGTTATTGTGAAGATATTTTTCGATTTTATCTATTAGATAGTTTAAGTCATCTCCAAGTTCGTTTAGTTCATAATAGCATACCATAAATTTATAGTCAGATAGATCTTTTTTAAGTATATTTAGTTTTAATGCATAAGTACTCTTTGATAAGTTATCTAAACCAAAGTGTTCATTTAATCGTTTAGCTAATGAACTCTCGGTTTTTCCTAAGTAAAAAGGAATAAATTTATTTTGTACATTTTTGATATATTTGTCATAGTATTGCTTGTTTATAACAGGTCTGTTATGTTCGAGGGTGCTGAAAAAGTCAAAAAAGAAAAAAATATTACTAATGATAATGGCACAAAAATAGTGAGATAGCATAAAATCAGCGAGGAAAGAGCGTAAATTTTATTCAATACGAACGCTAATTTTTGTGTAATAGGAGAATTTTCAATTAGAAAATGAAAATTTTTTAAGCATCTGCCAGGCAGTGCGACCTTACGAACAAGCAAAACAACGATTTTGCGTTAAGTGAG
>JBKECM010000142.1:0-7094 GCA_047974615.1 Lachnospirales bacterium | reverse complement strand
ATTTTTTTCTAACTTTTGACAGCACCTTCGAAGGAACGAGTGCTAATTTTATGCTACGTGCCAAATGATTTGCAAAGCAAATCATTAAGTCGAGCGTAATTTTTGTGCAGTAATATTTTTTTCTATCCTTTATCAGCACCCTCTATATTTCCTATAATATTTCTTATGTTTCAAAAAAAAACATTTTATGATATAATTATTAAAAAAATGATTGCAATATAAATACATAGAGGTGACTTCCTTGAGCAAAACAATTTATGGTTTATTCCTATTATTACTTTCCTTACTTTTCTTTTTAATAAGTGGATTTTCTAGTTATTATATCACTTCCTCCTATTTAAAAGATACGACAGTAGAAACCCCTAAGGAGTTAGAAGCTACAGTTGAACCAGCACCAATAAGTCAAACATATTCTGAAAGTAGTGATTTAAAGTTTCACGTAGTTCAAAATGATATAGAGCTAGGTGTATACGATACATTTAAAGAAGCCAAAATCATAGGTGAAAATCTTGAAAATACAAAAATATACAATAAAAACATTGTAGTTTGGTCAACGAATGGCATTTTTCAATGTTATGTTGATGATGAAAAAAACTATTTGTTTGAAAACTATATAGACGCATACAACTATGCATCAACAGTAGAAAATTCAAGTATATATGACATACGCTCATATCTTTCTTTATATGATAACTCCTATGAAAATAATATTACACCAAAAAAATTATCTTCCATACCCTTTACATTATCCTCACCTGAATTTATAAAAGGCAGTGAAATATCAAACCTTACCTCACTTATAAACTCAGCCGGTGGTGTAGCAGTAAAAAGCGTTTTACACGCAGAAATAAGTAAGGATATAACACCTTATAGTGCTACTGGAAACTACATAACATACGGCGATCCAAATTTAGGCTTAGTGGGTGACATTACAACACAAGATGGCTATGGAACATTTGACAAACCCTTATATGACCTTTTACTTAAATATTTACCTACAAAAGCATTAAACCTTACAAAAGTGCCATTTTCAGAAGTTGAAAAATTCATTAGTAATGGTTCACCCGTTTTAGTAGTAACAAATGATACTTTCAAAGACCTTACAACAAATGAAATAGTTATATGGCATACTGCAGAAGATAATATTATTTCTGCACCTATGAACTATATCTCTCTACTTTTAATAGGTTTTGATGACACATATGTGTATGTTAATAATCCTATAACAGGACAAGAAAGTTATCCCCTTTTAAAAGATGACTTTGTAAAATCATGGGAACAATTCGGCTCTATAGCCATAACTTACGTAAAATAAAGCAACGTCTTTGTAAAAAATAATTTTACACTAAAAAAGGGTATTTTCTACAAAATACCCTATAATATTTTTTTAAAATCTATATTAAATACTATTTTTAATACTATTAATTTCTGATAAGGTATATTTCTTATCCCCATCTTTTTCAATGCTTTCACAAACGCTTAAAGCTACATCTCTATAATCTTCATAAAGCTTTTCATTATCAAGTATAAAATAAGCACGAGCTATACTTTCATAAGCAAAAGCTAAATCAAAATCTTTAACATTATTTTCCAAACAAAGTTTTAAAGAATATTGTCCATATTTTAAAGCTAAAGAGCCTTCTTTTACTAGAGAATGAACTCTAGAAAGTTGCCATGCACCTCTTAATAAATTAATGTGGTCACCACAGTTACTCCAATGATAGTAAGATGCATACGCTTTTGCAAGCATTTCTGTATTTTGTTCAAAAGTTCTATCCTTTTTTTCGATTAAGTCCCAGGTTTCATTGAAACATTTTTTTGCAAATTCAATATGTATATCTTTCACGTTACACCTCCTTTTAGTATATTTTAACATAAAATTCCAAATAAATCAATAGCTTATTGTTAAATTTTTGCATTTTCAAAAACAAAACAACTATATAAAAAGGTATAATATTTATTATTTTATTATTATATGTTTAGTTTGCATCTACATATTTTATATATTCCTTTACTTCGCTTGGTGTGTCTTTTTCTTTATTTTGTTTAAAGTCAATAGCAATCATTAAAGCAGAAATAGCAATAGCGATAGCATCAGAAATCGGAACACTTGCCCATACACCTATAAGCCCAAATTCTTTTGGTAAAAAATATAATAATGGAATAAGTAATATAAACTGTCTTAATAATCCTAATACAATAGCAACTTTTGGTTTTTGTGTAGCCTGAAAATAACCTATAGACATAACACTAACAGATAATAATGGTAAACATAGCATAAATAATCTTAAACCTATTACTGCACCATTTATTGTATTAGAACCAGAGTCAATAAATAAACTTAAAAGTAATTTTGGTGCACCTTGAATAAGAACAAAGGCAATACACGAAAAAGATATCCCAATAATTAAAGCTTTTGCTAAAGTTTCTTTTACACGACTTCTTTTTTTTGCACCATGATTATAGCCTATTATAGGTGAAACGCCACCTTGTATACCATTTATAGGCATTATTATTATAGTAAACAAACTATTTATAGCTGACATAGCAGTAACTGCCTCAACACCACCATATAAATTTAATGATGAATTTAAAAACATAGAAGAAACACTAATACCTAAGTTAGTAAAAAAAGCAGGTGTACCGATAACAACTATTTCTTGTATCGTTTTAGCTTTAGGAATTATATTTTTAAAATCAAAACTTAAAATACCTTTTTTTCTTACATAATGTGAAAGAAAAATAATAACACCAACTGTTTGTCCTATACCAGTAGCTAAAGCACCACCAGCAACACCCATATGAAAATATTTTATAAATATATAATCTAAAACTATATTCGTTAAAGCCGAAACAATAAGTGCGTTCATTGATAACTTAGGAAATCCTTCTGCACGAACTGAAGATGATAAAGCAAAAGATAAAGCTGAAAAAGGCGTGAAGTATAAATATATCCCTAAGTATGTTAAACCATATTCTAACACCTCACCCTTTGCACCAAGATAAGTTAAAATATTTTCCATAAACATAAATATAAAAAAAGCTGTAATTATGGAAAAAACCAATGAAAGTACAATCATACTTGTAAAATATTTATTCGCATCTTCTTTACAACCACGTCCCAAACTTATGGATATAAGATTAGCTCCACCTAGTCCTGTTAAAATCAAAACAGCAAAAAGTATCATCATAATAGGAAAAACTACAATTAAACTTGCTAAAGCTGTTTCTCCTACAAACTCACCTATAAAAATTCTATCTACTATATTATATATTGCATTAACTACCATAGCAATAATAGATGGAACAGAAAACTTTACTATCAAACTATTAATACTATCATTACCTAAACTATCGTTATTCATTATTTATCTCCTTGTTTTTTATCTTTTTTGCTATCTCTCTTAAATTAAGCATAGACCTATTAAAAATTTCTCTATCTTCATCACTTAAAACAGAAAGTTTTTTTTCTATATGTGAATTAAGTTCTTTTCTCGTGGCTAAAACTTCTTCTTTCCCTTCATCTGTTAAAACAAAAATTTTTTTACGCTTATCTTTTTCATCAGTAATTATATTTGCCAAGCCCATATCTTCGATTTTTTTTGCAATATAGTTAAAAGAGCCTTTTTCTATATTTAGTTTTTCACTATAAAAGCACATTGGTTTATTTGGAAAAATAGCAATGTATAACAAAGCTCCATTATCAATAGGTTTTAAGTTATACTTTGAATTATGATGAAAATCCTTTATTAAAATACCAACTGACATTTTTAAAGTATCATAACTTATAACATTTAATAGATTTTCATTTTTCATTAATTCATCATAATCATTATCCTTATTCATATCTCTTTTCCTTTCATAAGAATTCTAACTAATTATATTATAGTCAATAAAAAAAGTCAATATAATCTTCATTAGAATTCTAACTAAAATCATATGACTTTATTGCATAAATTAATATTTTAACAAAAAATCCATACACCATATAAGAAAATATATATATAAATTTAAATAAATTCTAATCTTTTGTGTATTATATTTTCTCCACTACATTAATATCTATATCCATACTCCCCGACCTAAAGCCTTGAAGGTCAAGGGTAACGTACTTAAATCCAAGAACTAACAGTTTTTTTACTATCATATCTTTTTTTATCATAAAAAGTTCAAAATCTTGAGTATCCACTTCAATTCTAGCTATATCCTTATGCACCCTTATACGCACATTATAAAAGCCTAAATCACGTATATAGTCTTCTCCCACTTCTATCTTTTCCATAACTTCGTAAGATATAGGTGTATTGTATGGAAATCTAGTTGCCATACAAGGTGCAGATGGTCTGTTTGCAACAGAAATATCAAACTCTTTTGCAAGCTTACGCACTTCATTTTTTGTAAATTCATTTTCAGCTAAAGGACTTATAACTTCAAGTTCTTTTAAAGCTTTTATACCCGGTCTATATTGACCTAAATCATCAAAGTTTGTACCATCTATTAGATGTGTAGCCGATAACTCTTTACATAGTTCTCTAAGTTCAGAGAAAAGATGCTTTTTACATCTATAGCATCGATCTATAGGATTATTTTCAATATCTGCTTCTTTAAGTTCATCTACATATATAATTTTGTGTAAAGCACCCATTTCAAAAGCTACATTTTTAGCTATATCCAAATCGTTCATAGGGTGCAACTTTGTATGTATAGTAACAGCATAAACTTTATTACCCTTTTCTTTGCTTATATCACAAGCTAATTTTAAAAGCAAACTACTATCTATGCCACCAGAAAATGCAATAACTATATTGTCATCACAATAATTTTTTATATCTTCTAAAAGCTTTTCACTTTTTTCTTTATAGTCCATTTCTAACCCAACCTCAATTTGTATCAACTTCTAATATTGAGAGGGTGCTGATAAAGGATAGAAAAAAATATTACTGCACAAAAATTAGCGTTCGACTTAACGATTTGCTTTGCAAATCATATTGCATATAGCATCTCACTATTTTTGTGCCATTGTCATTAGTAATATTTTTTTCTTTTTTGACTTTTTCAGCACCCTCAATACTGAAGTTATTACGTATTTTTTACAGCAAGCCTATTTATTTGTGTAGCTACATATCCTGCCCCATATCCATTATCTATATTTACAACAGATATACCGTTAGCACAAGAATTTATCATAGTAAGTAAAGGAGCAAGCCCATTAAAGTTTGCACCATATCCAACAGATGTAGGAACGGCAATAACAGGTACAGTGACAATACCACCAACAACACTAGCTAAAGCACCTTCCATACCAGCTACTACAATGACACAGTTTGCCTTTTCAAAAACTTCAATATTATTTAAAAGTCTATGTATACCACTTACACCAACGTCATATAGTCTAGTTACCTTTGTCCCAAAAAACTCAGCACATTGTGCCGACTCCTCAGCAACAGGTATATCAGCTGTACCAGCCGAACAAACAACAATATTACCTATAAGCTTTTTATCTTCTTTTTCTATTTTCAAGATTTTCGACTTTTCATCATAGGAAACTAAAGTAATTTCTTTTTTTAAATATTCATATTGCTCCTTTGTAGCACGTGTACCTAAAACTTCGCCCTCTTTTTCATATAAAGACTTATATATTTGAAGCAAATGGTTTAAATCTTTCCCACTACAATAAACAACTTCAGCGAAACCAGAACGCATTTTCCTATGGCTATCAAGTTTAGCATAACCCAATTCTTCATAGCTTTCTTGCTTTAAAACTTTTTCTGCTTCACTTACTGATAAGTCGCCATTTTTCACTTGTTCCAAAACTTCTTTTATAACCATAAAATACCCAACCTCACCACGCTATAGTAAAATTATCCTATAGATTTTTTGTACATTCTAATATAACTTTATCAAAAGTCATATTATTTTTTTTAGCTATTTCACGTATTTCTTCATACTCAAATGTAGATTTTAAATGTTCACCATTTAAAAAACCTTCTTTTACAGTCACTTCTCCAAATATCGTATCTATTTTCCTAAAACTTCTATCTAAAATATCTCTATTACACTTTATATATCGTATACCAAAAGTTGTACTTTCAGAAAAAATGATTTTTTCAATTATTTTAATATCTTCTTCATAACAAATAACAGATAATTTAAAAGCAGGTCTATTTTTTTTCATAAAAATAGGTGTAGTGTATACATCAAGAGCTTTATTTTCAAAAAGTTTTTCATATAAATAGGAATATTTTTCAGAGCTCATATCATCTATATTTGTTTCAAGTACTATAACCTCATTTTGACTTGCTTCTTTATTTAGTGTTTTTTTTTACCTAAAATAACTCTCAAACTGTTAGTTATTTCAAGGTCTTTTGTACCATGTCCATATCCGATTTTTTCTACTGTCATAGGAGGCATAGGAATAAAATCCTTTGCTAAAGTTTTAATTATAGTAGCACCTGTAGGTGTAACAAGTTCACTTCTTATTCCAGTACTATATATAGGTATATTTTTTAGAATTTCAAGAGTGGCAGGAGCCGGTACAGGTATAACACCATGTTGACTTTTCACAAAGCCAGTTCCCACAGGAATAATAGATGAAATTATTTCATCTACCTTCAAAAAGTCGATACAAATAGCAACTCCTACTATATCTACTATACTATCTATAGCACCAACTTCGTGAAAATGTATTTCATCTAAATTTTTATTATGCACCTTCGCCTCAGCTACACCGATATATAAAAACATATCTTTCGATATTTTTTTTACATTTTCATTAAGTTCACTATCTTCGATTATTTTAACAATATCTTTATAACTTCTATGTTCGTGTTCGTGTGTATGCTCACTTTCGTGTCCATGCTCGTGTGTATGCTCATGCTCATGTGTATGCTCATGCTCGTGTGTATGCTCATGCTCGTGTTCTAAGTCTACATCAAACTTTGTACCCGTAATACCATTTTTTTGAGAAGAAATAGCAGATAATTTGTACCCAGTAAGTTTTAGTTTTTTAAGCTCTTTAGTTAAAAAATCTAAGTCAATACCTTCTTTTAAATCTATTAAAGCACCTATTGTCATATCACCACTTATGCCAGATA
>JBKECM010000103.1:0-13405 GCA_047974615.1 Lachnospirales bacterium | reverse complement strand
TATTCAGTTTTGAGTGTGCTAGCACTTAAAAAATATATTGACAATGAAATATAAATGTGGTAATATTGATTTGTTATAATAACAGCTAATAATCCTCGATGGCTCAATGGCAGAGCATTCGGCTGTTAACCGAAGGGTTGCTGGTTCGAGTCCAGCTCGGGGAGCTTTAAAGATACTAGAAATAGTATCTTTTTTTGTGTATACAATATACACAAAAGAAAAAGGAACTAAAAATAAAAAGACCTAAAAAAACTAAGCAATCATTAGTAAGATAAATTTTAAAGCTTCATGTATTAATTTATTAAATGATAAAAAGTGAAAATATACAAAAAAATTGTATAAAACTTTGCTTATTATTTAACAAATATACCAAAAAATTTTTTTTATACAAAAATATAATAAATAAGTAATGATATATGATATAATTAATGTATTAAAGCTTTTAATAATCTATTAATAGTAAAAAATAGGTTGTTAAAAAATTTTATAAAAGCTCATATAGAAAAACTATATGAAAAAGGAGGGCTATATGGAACTATGTATTAAAAATTTTCATGTAAAAGATATCCAATTTGGGGAACAGGACACTTTTACAAACGGTATTTTAACTATTAACAAAGAAAAAGCAATTAAATTCTTACTTGATAGTGATGAACATATCACGAAAATAGAGTTCGAAATTGCAAAACCAGGAGAAGATGTTAGAATTTGTCCTGTTAAAGATGCAGTTGAACCAAGATATAGAGTTGGTTCAGACAATTATTTCCCAGGTGTTACAGGAGAAATTACTCGTATAGGTGCCGGTGTTGTTCACGCACTTAAAGGTATGAGTATTTTAGCTGTTGGAGGAACATGGGGAAGTTTTGGTGATGGCGTTATAGATATGGCTGGTGAAGGCGCAAACTATAGCTATTTTTCACAGCTTATAAATCTTTGTGTAGTTGTTGAAACTGATGAAGAATTTGAAAGACATGAGCAGCAAAAGAAAAATCATGCAATTAGATGGGCTATTCTAAGACTTGCTGAATATATTGGAAAATTCACAAAAGATTTAGATAGTAATGAAATAGAAAAATATGCACTTAAAGATAGAAAAGATCATAAAAAAGATTTACCAAATATTGTTTTAGTAACTCAATCTCAATCACAACTTGAAGAAGCTGGATACAATGCTTTATTATATGGCTGGGATATGAATAGATTTTTACCAACATTAATTAATCCAACAGAAATGTTAGATGGTGCTTATATTTCTGGTTCTTTCATGCCTTGTTCATCAAAATGGTCAACATATGATACTATGAATGCACCAATAGTTAAAGAACTTTTTGAAAGAGATGGCGTAGATTTAAACTTCTTAGGCGTTATAGCAAGTAACTTAAACGTAAGTCTTGAGCAAAAAGAGCGTAGTGCTTTATTTGTTGCAAACTTAGCAAAAATGATAGGTGCTGATGGTGCTATCGTTGCTGAAGAAGGTTACGGTAACCCTGATGCTGACTTTATAGCTTGTATCGATGCACTGGAAGAGGTTGGCGTTGGTACTGTTGGTTTAACTAACGAGTGTACTGGTCGTGACGGTTTAAGTCAACCACTTGTTACATTAAGTGAAAAAGCAAATGCTATTGTATCTTGCGGTAACGTAAGTCAGTTATTAAAATTACCACCTTGTAAAAAAGTTATTGGCTGTCTTGAAGCATTATCAAGAGATGGTTTAAGTGGTGGTTGGGCTGATGACGATATTTTAGGCCCAAGTGTAAAAGCTGATGGTTCAATTATTCTTGAAAACAATTCAATTTTCTGTGGAGATCAAGTACTTGGTTGGTCACGCAAAAAAGTTAACGAATTTTAGGGGGTGGAGTTATGAAAAAAGTTGTACATTATATAAATCAATTTTTCGCTGGTGTAGGTGGAGAAGATCAAGCAGATTATAAGCCAGTATTATTAAAAGAAATACCACCTCAATCAAAATTATTAGACTCAAAACTAGAAAATGCAGAAGTTGTTGCTACCGTAGTTTGTGGTGATAATTATTTTGGCTCAAATATTGAAGAAGCTAGTGCTGAAATCGTAGCTTTACTTAAAGATATAGAGTTTGACATTTTTGTTGCAGGACCTGCTTTTAGAGCTGGTAGATATGGTGTTGCTTGTGGTGGCGCTGCTGAAGCAGTTAAAAAAGCATACAACTGCCAAATTTTCACATCTATGAATGATGAAAATCCGGGTGTTGAAATGTGGAAAAAGAAAATGTATGTTTTCAAAGGTGGAGCAAGTGCTGCTAAAACAAGAGATGACATCAATACTATTGCAAATGCAATTAACAAGTTAGAGCAAGGTGTAAAACTTGGAAGTGCTGATGTTGAAAACTTCTTCCCTCGTGGAAACAGACATATTGATTTAACTCCAATAGAGCCTGCAGCTAAGCGTGCGGCTGATATGATAGTTGCAAAGATGACAAAAAAAGACTTTGTTACTGAGTTACCAATACCTAAAAATGATTTAGTGCCTATTGCTGCACCTATAAAAGACATAACAAAAGCAAAAATCGCTCTTGTTACTTCAGGTGGTATTGTGCCTTTAGATAATCCTGACCGTATTCAATCTGCATCTGCTACTCGTTGGGGTATGTATGATATAAGCAACATTGATACTTTAAAAGATACTGGTTACAAAACAATTCACGCAGGTTATGACCCAGCTGCTGCTGATAAAGACGCAAACGTGTGCGTACCTTTAGACGTATTAAAAGATATGGAAAAAGAAGGAAAAATCGGTTCTGTAGATACACATTTCTATACTACAGTTGGTACTGGTACAACAGAAAATGAAGCACATAGAATGGGCTTAGAAATAGCTAAAGTTCTTGCTGAACATAAAGTTGATGCTGTGCTTTTAACATCTACTTGAGGTACTTGTACTCGTTGCGGTGCAACGATGACAAAAGCTATTGAAAGTACTGGTTTACCAGTTATTCAATTTGCAAACCTTGTTCCAGTAGCAAAAACAGTTGGAGCTAATAAAATAGTACCAACAATATCTATACCATATCCATTTGGTGATCCATCAACAAGCATTGAAGCTCAATATAAGTTACGTTACAAAATCGTTAATACAGGGTTAAACGCTTTAGTGGCAGACATAAGTGAACCAACGGTATTTAAAGTTGAATAGTAAAAAATATAACTCAGTATTTATAATTTCAGTAGTTGTACTATGTTTAATTGTAGTTTGGGGTGCGTTTCTGCCAGATAGCTTTCAAATTGCAGTTGATAGCGGGTTAGCGTTTATTACAAATTGGTTTACTGAATATTATATTTTAGTTATGAGTTCATTTGTTATTTTTTCATTTTTCTTACTTTTCTCTAAATATGGAAAAATAAAACTTGGTGAAGATGATTCTAAACCAGAGTATTCATTTTTATCATGGTTTGCAATGCTATTTAGTGCCGGTATGGGTATCGGCTTAGTATTCTGGGGTGTTGCAGAGCCTATTGGACATTACTTAAGCCCTATTGCAGGGGTTGATCCAGCTTCGGCTGAGTCAATGAAATTTGCCTTTAGAAAATCATTTTTACACTGGGGTTTACACCCCTGGGCTGGCTATGTAGTTATAGGTGGTGCCTTAGCCTATATGCAATATAGAAAAAATAAACCCGGCTTAATAAGTAGCTTACTTATACCAATATTTGGTGATAAAAGTGTTCAAGGACCTCTTGGTAAAACTGTTGATATAGTTGCAATATTCGCGACTGTTGCTGGTATTGTTACATCTTTAGGTCTTGGTGCTTATCAAATTAACAGTGGTCTTAACTATCTTTTCGGTATACCAGAAAATAATACAGTAGTGTTTATTATCGTTGTTGTTGCAACTGTAATGTTTGTTGCATCTTCCGTTTCTGGTTTAGATAAAGGGGTTAAGCTATTATCTAATATTAATGTTTCATTAGCTTTTCTAATTTTAGTTTTAACTTTAATAGTAGGACCAACGCTACTTATGTTTAAAAATTTATTTGGTGGTATATTTGAATATGTAATACACTTAATTCCAGATATGTTACCTATTGGTATTACTGATGAAACTAAAGGTTGGTATGGTGGTTGGACTGTATTCTACTGGGCATGGTGGATTGCTTGGGCTCCTTTTGTTGGTAGTTTTATAGCAAGGATATCTAAAGGTAGAACTATAGGCGAGTTCGTTGTTGGTGTTTTATTTGCACCTCTTGCAGCTTCTTTAATCTGGTTTGCTGTTTTTGGTACTGCAGGTATCAACCTTGGACCAGAGATTGCAGCAGAAGCTGCAGCTAATACTTCTACTGCTGTATTCGTAACTATGAGCCATTATAAATTAGGTACTTTGATTTCAGGTATAACTACAGTTCTGTTATGTACATTTTTCGTTACATCTGCAGACTCTGGTACATTTGTACTTGGTATATTTAGTAGTGATGGTGACCTTAACCCAACTGCATCTAAAAAAATCATTTGGGGTGTTATTATTACTATGATGGCTTTAGTACTTATGTTTGCTAGTGATAGCGGTCTACAAAACGTACAAACGGCATCTATTATTGTAGCCTTACCATTCTCTTTTATTATGATAGTCGCCATGATAGCTTGGGTAAAAGCTTTATTGGAAGAAAAAACCAATAATTCTACAAAAACAAGTAAATCTGAAAAAATAAGTACTGTTGAATCAGTAAGTGAAGTTGCTGAAGAAATAAAAGAATAAATTTATATTTAATAAAACCTAAAAAAGTGTTAATGAAAAATCATTAGCACTTTTTTTATAGTTATTAGATATAAGGTATTTTATATTTGGAATAATTGCATTTTGCAATGATGACATTTTGCTACATAATATGTTGTTAAAGTAAAGGTGAAATTAGTTTTGCAAATGTGTGTTTTAAGTTATCTATAGTACTCAAGTTTTCAAAATACGCATTTGTTATTTCTTCCGAAGATTTTAGGTCTTCCATAAATTGTTTTTTAAAAATAATTGCTAAAGTATAATCAATAAGCAAAGCGTTTATTTCAAAGTTTAGGTGTAGACTTCTATAGTCAAAGTTTGTACTACCTAAGTTTATATATAAGTCATCAACGATAATCTGCTTTGAATGTATAAAAGATGTTCCAGAAGAAGGCTTGTACATATAACATTTTGCCTTACACTGTAGAAGTAGGGAGCAATAAGACAAGTTTCCTCCTAAAACAAAGGGGTGGTCACCTATACTCGGTATAAGTATTTTAACTTCTACCCCACTTAAACTTGCTATTTTTAATGCTGTTAAAATATTTTCATCAGGCATAAAATAGGGTGTAGTAATATAAATATATTTTTTAGCTTTTGAAATCATATATAAAAATGAATGTTGTATAGTTGATACTTGTGTGTCAGGGCCACTTGATAATATTTGTATAGGTATACCATTTTCAACTATGATATTTGGAAAATACTTATCTTCTATTTTAAGTTTGTTTATACTACAAAAGTTCCAATCCATCATAAATTGCAACTCAAGATTTTTTACTGCATCACCGTATATTTTTATATGGGTGTCACGCCATGTGCCAAGTTTTTTACTATATATATATTCATCGCCTATGTTAAAGCCGCCTATAAAACCATACTTACCATCTATTATAGATAGTTTTCTATGGTTACGATAGTTAAAACGTGTACCATGTAATGGCCCAAAAACTGCAACTTCACAACCTGCCTGTCGTAAGGGTTCAAAAAAAAGTGGTCTTTTATGGAAAGTTCCTAAAGCGTCCACTAAAAGCTTTATTTCTACCCCTTCTTTAGCTTTTTGTATTAACTTATTTAACATAAAATTACCTAGCTTATCATCGCGTAAAATATAATATTCCATATGAATATAAGTTTTTGCACTATCAATCGTAAGCATTAGTTCTTTAAACTTTTCAGAACCATCTAAATAAGTGAATAATTCATTATTATGGGTAATAATATTTTGTGTGTTGTTTTGGTTTAAAGTTAAAAAGTTTTTTGTTATGTCATCAAAAGGAAAATAGTCTATATTTGATGGGTATTTTGTATAAAAGGTTTCAGAGAGTTTTTTGTCATTTAAGGATTTTTCTTTGAATATTTTCATTTTTTTACTATCTTGACCTATTAAAAAATATACAAGTAGTCCAAAATAAGGTATTGCAATCATAAAAAATAGCCATGCCCAAGAAGTTGCCGGATTTCTAGCTTTTATTCTTATGACATATAAAGATACAATAACGTTAATAAGTAGCAATAAAATTATCAAAAGGCACCTCCTTAAGCTTTATAAATATATTTTACACTATTTTTAAATAAAATACTATAAATTTATAAAAAGGTATATTAATTTTATTAAAAAAATGTTATACTAATATAGTTAAAAAAAATGGAGGTGAAAAAATGACATTTTGGGATTGGTTTATTATTATAGTAGTTTTAGTAGGTTTACTAGGTGTTGGCTTTTATTACTTAAACAGATGGGCATCAAAAAGAGTTGCAACTCAAAACACTATGATAAATAGTATGAAACAAAACGCTACTATATATGTTATTGATAAAAAGAAAGATAAAATCGATAATGTAAATATGCCAAAAGCAGTTATTGATCAAGTACCTAAGTATCAAAAATTACTTAAAACATATTTTGTTAAAGCTAAAATTGGCCCACAAATTATGACTTTAATGTGTGAAAAAGCTGTTTTTGAAGCTATACCACTTAAGAAAAATATTAAAGTTGAACTTGCTGGTATTTATATAGTTTCTGTTGTTGGAATGAAGTCAAAAGAAGAAATGAAAGCTATTAAAAAGAACAGAAAAGAAAAAGAAAAAGAATCTAAAAAAAATAAATAATTTAAAGCTGTAAGGAATCTAAACTTCCATACAGCTTTTTTTATAATCATAAAAAATTAATACTAATGTACCTGCACCATAAGCAAAAATATCTGCTATGTCAAAGGTTGAGCCTAATATTATTCTAAAAAAAGGCGTATTAAGGAAAGGTATGAAAGCTGTTATATCTATAAGCTGAATAGCTTCTACAAAAAATGCAAAAGCAAAAATATATATAGGTAGTTTTTTTACTTTGTGTGGTATAAAAATCCTTACACCAAAGTATAGTAATATTACAATAAGCATATCCCCTACATAAGGGCGAATAAAAGTATCTCGAACATAAACACCTATAAAAATTTCTATAGCTAATAGAATAAGAAAAATGATTAAATAGTTTACTCTAATGTTATATTTTTTCATACTAGCATTTTAAAGATTCTTTTAAATCGTACAGCTCTTGGGATAAGTCTACATAAAGAAGTTGTGGGTAAAGTAAACGTAAGCTTTCTTCCCATAAAGTAGCTTTTTCCTCGAGGCAATATGCTTTAACTTCTTTTGATGTTTTACGTTCTGAAACAAATTTACCATCAACAAAAAGTGGTACAAGCATTTCACGTGCAATATAAGTATCCTTTTTTAAGTGTTTTTTCTTCCATATAGCTAAAGGATCAAAAACTACAAGGTCTTCATTTGTGTTTACAATTTCGTGGTCAAGTGTAATAAGGTCAACGATTATTTTTTTTGTTTCTTTATCGTATATGCGGTAAACTTTTTTTATACCGGGATTTGTAATTTTTTCTGCATTATTAGATAGTTTGATTTTATTTGTAAAACCACCTTCTTCATCGGCTATAGCTGCGATTTTATAAACGCCACCAAAGGCTGGTGTCTGCTTACTTGTAATAAGGTTTGTTCCGACACCAAAAAGATCTATTTTTGCACCTTGTGATAAAAGACCATCAATAATATATTCGTCAAGGTCGTTGCTTGCAGATATAATAGCATCTTTATAGCCAGCTTTATCTAAAAGTTCACGACATTTTTTTGAAAGGTATGACATATCACCACTATCTAAACGTATTCCTATTTTTTTAGGGAGTTCACCACGTGCTTTTAAAGTATCAAAAGCTTTAATAGCATTTGGTATACCTGACTTTAGTGTATTATATGTGTCTACAAGCAAAATACAGTTATCTCTATATAGTTCACCGTAGGCTAAAAAAGCATCATATTCATTTTCAAAGGACATAACCCAAGAATGAGCATGAGTACCACTTACTGGAATATCAAAAATCTGTCCTGCTAGTACATTACTTGTGCCTACACAACCACCAATATAGGCTGCCCTTGAACCGTATATACCAGCATCAGGGCCTTGAGCACGACGTAAACCAAACTCAAGTACAGGTATGTCTTTTGCTGCTGTTGTAACACGTTGTGCTTTTGAAGCTATAAGACTTTGATGGTTTATTATGTTTAAAAGTGCAGTTTCTATAAGTTGACATTCAAAAATAGGTGCCTTTACTCGTATAATAGGCTCCATAGGTAATATAATTGAACCTTCTTGAAATGCTAAAATTTCGCCAGTAAATTTAAAATGTAATAAATAATCTAAAAATTCTTTTTGGAATATTCCAAAGCCTTCTAAATATTTTATATCGTCCTCTGTGAATGTTAAACTTTCTATATAGGATATTAGTTCATCTATACCACATAATATAGAAAAGCTACTACCGTCAGGGTTTTTTCTAAAGAACATATCGAAAACAGTTATTTTGTTGTGATAGTTTTTTAAAAAGTAGCCTTGCATCATAGTTAACTGGTAAAAATCAGTTAGCATAGTTAAATTTCTCATGAGTTCTCCTTAGTAAAATAAATATTATAATAGTGTGAAAGTATTAGTATACTTCGCTTTGAGCAATACCCTTACAAACATACACTAAAGGACTAGTATACTTGGGTAATACCCTTAAAAACATACACTATAGGACTAGTATACTGGGGTAATACCCAAATGTATAGCCTTTGTTAGGACTTCTTGACTATACATTATGACGAAAAAAATGGCGTTTGTCAAATATGTAACAATGAAGCAAAAGTGTAAGAGCTGTAGATATTTTGTTAAAGGACAAAGTATCTACAGCTCTGTGGTACATATGTATTAAATTAAATTTCAAATTTACCGTCTAAGCTATCATTTATAACATAATAACATAGTTTTTCATCGGGTTTAACGTATACATTAACAGTTTCGATATCTTTAACTTTATGCCCTAAGTCTTTCCATATATTTTTTGCTCTTTCAACTAAATCCTTAGTGTCATATTGTTCACCACAAAATTCTACATAAACATTACTTTTCATAAACGCACCCCCTTTATAATAATACTACTATTGTACTGTTATAAAGGTACTTTGTCAACTATATTTATAAAATTTCTATTTTGCTTATAGATAATTCATATGCAACTTTTTCAAGGACATTGTTTGTATCTGTTTTTTTCTGATAAAATCTACTTTGTATTCTACCTGAAACTTTTATATTTGTTCCTACAATTAAGTCTTTAGAGTACTTTGCATTTCTACCCCATGCTATACAAGGTATATAGTCAGATTTATTATAATTACGGTTTACAGCAACTAAAATATCACTTATTTCACGTCCGAAAGGTGTCATTCTGTAAACAGGTGCTTTACATATATAGCCGTCTAATATAACTTCATTTATTGAATTGTCATTGTAAATATCATAAATATCAATTTGTCGTGCAAAAACCATTAACACAAGTTTATTTTTACCTTCTTCTTGTGAATAGTTGTTATATGAACGCATTTGACCTTCTATTTCTAAATATACATCTAATTTTAAAGTAGATATATTAATTAAACGTTCAGATACTAAAACAGGTATAATATCATAGTTATCACTTAATCTTTTTATACTTACTTTAAAAGTGTAAAAGTTTTCACCATACACGTTGTGATTTAAAACAGGTAAAGTTACAACTGTTCCACTTACTGTAACTGTATTACCTATTGTGCTTGTTGTTTTTAAATTATCATTTTCCATTATAAATTCCTTTCAAATCATAAGTATTTTATTATAAAGCTTATTTTTAAAAATAGATTTTTATGCTAATTATTTTAATAATATTTGTGCAATATTTTACCTTTTTATAAATAATATTTTTTAATGTGACAAAAAACAAACTAAAAGGTAATTATAATCATAAATTTTAATTGAAATAAAAAAATTTTTTTGTTTAGTATGTTTCAAATGTTCGATTTTTTAAATTAGCAAAAAATATTTTTTTAAAAATAAATAGGACAAAATAGGTCTTTTTGGGGTAATGAAAAAATTTTTGTATATTTTTACATACTACAATATATTGACTTTTTTGATTTAAAAGAGTACTATATATTGTATCACGACAAAATTTTCAGGAGGTGCTTTATGAGTTTAAAAAAATTATTAACACGTTATTTTACAAAAGAATTAGACAAATCAAATAAAAATGTGTTCGATTTGTTCGATTGGAAAAAGGTAAATGTTTTACTTACAAATTATTCTACTGGGGAAGTTATCTTAGATATGCAAAATTTAGAATTTCCCGTTCAATATAGCCAAAGTGCTTGTGACATTATCGCAAGTAAATATTTTAGAAAAAAGGGTGTAAATAACGAGTTAGGTTATGAGTCGTCTATGAAAGAGATTGTTACACGTATGACAACTTTTTGGGTAGATGCTTTACTTGACGAAAAGCTAATAGATGAAAATACTAAAGATATAGTTTTTGATGAGTTAGCCTATATGCTACTTGACCAAATGTGGGCACCAAATAGCCCTCAGTGGTTTAACACTGGTTTATCTTTATATAATATTAAAGGCGAAAAACAAGGTCATTTTTATTATGATAAAGAGCAAGAAAAGGTAGTTGAGTCAAATGACAGCTATACTAGAACTCAAGGAAGTGCTTGTTTTATTATATCTATAAATGATAGTTTAATGGGTGACAAGTCTTTAACAGACCAAATTAAAAACGAAACATTACTTTTTAAGTATGGTAGTGGCGTAGGGACAAACTGGTCTACTATTCGTGGTAAAGATGAACTTTTATCAGGTGGTGGACACTCAAGTGGTTTACTTAGTTTCTTAAAAGTGTCCGATGCAAATGCAGGTGCTATAAAGTCTGGTGGAACTACAAGACGTGCAGCAAAAATGGTAGTATTAAACGATAATCACCCTGAAATCGAAGCATTTATAGACTTTAAAGCTAAAGAAGAAGATAAAGTGCGAGCTTTAGGTAAAATGGGATATTCTACTTCAATAGACGGTGAGGCATATGCTACTGTAGCAGGTCAAAATGCAAATAATTCTATTAGACTTTCAAATAATTTTATGAATAAGATAAGTCAAGACGATGATAGATATGAACTTGTTGGTCGTGTTGACCCTACTGTAAACAAGTTTGTAAATGCTCGTTACATATGGGATAAGATTTCTACTGCTACATGGAAATGTGGAGATCCGGGACTTCAATTTGATGATACAATAAATCAATGGCATACGTGTCCTGCTGGGGAAGACGGTAAGCTTTGGGCGAACCATAATCGTATAAATGCATCAAATCCTTGTTCGGAATATATGTTTTTAGATGATACTGCTTGTAATTTAGCAAGTATTAATGTTATGAAATTTTTAAGAGATGACAACACATATGATGTAGAAGGGTATATAAATGCTATTAAATATGTTCAGCTTGTTTTAGAGGCTACAATACACAAGGGTCAGTTTCCAACTGTAGATATAGCGCGTAAGTCTTATATGTTTAGAACAACGGGTATAGGTCTTACAAATATGGGTATGTTATTTATGTCTTTAGGATTACCTTATGACAGCGATGAGGCACGTAACTTAGGTGCTAGTTTAACTACGCTTATGACAGGCCATTCTTATTATATATCTTCGTTAATGGCACAAGAGGTAGGTGCTTTTGAAAAATATGATATAAATAAAGAACATATGAAAAAAGTAATACGTAACCATGCAAGAGTTGGTGCTTATAGTGAAGATGACAAAAAATTTGAAGATTTATCATATAATGCTTTTGTACTAGATCATAATATTTTACAAAAGTTAAATTTTAAAAATTTATCTGAGCAAGTAAAATTATCTTGGGATAGTGCAATAAAAAATGGCGAAAAATTCGGATATAGAAATGCACAAGTTTCAGTGCTTGCACCAACAGGAACCATTGCTTTTGCTATGGACTGTGCATCAACTTCTTCAGAACCGTTTTTTAGCCATATTGCATTTAAAAAGCTTGTAGGTGGAACTTATATGGAAATCGTAAATCCAGCTATACCACGTGCGTTAAAGACTTTAGGTTATAGTGAAGATGAAATAAATGAAATACTTAACTATGTTTTAGCCAAAGATGAAGATACGGGAATGATAAAAGACGGCAAAATAGAAGGTGCGCCTCACTTAAAAGAAGAACATCTTGAGGTTTTTGATACAGCAAATATTTGTGGTACAGGTAGTAGGTTTATTAAGCCTATGGCTCATGTTAAGATGATGGCTGCTTTAACACCTTGTGTTACGGGTGCTATAAGTAAAACTGTAAACTTACCAAAAGATGCTACAGTAGATGATATTGCAGAAATACATTTTGAGTCTTGGAAACTAGGTGTAAAAGCCATAGCTTTATATAGAGATGGTTGCAAAGCTAGTCAACCTCTTAACTCAAGAAAAGAAAGTAGCGAAGAAAATTCTTTAAAAGATTTATCTTACTATGAGTTGCTTGATTATGCAAAAAATAAAGAAAAAAATGTTGCTTTAGCACGCCGTAAACCAAAAGGCATACGAAATGCACACGTTCACGAAGCAGCAATAAACGGCTTAAAACTTTATATTACAACTTCTTTTGATGAAAGAACAAAAAACCTTTCAGAAATATATGTAAGTTGTGGTAGACAGGGTAGCTTAACAAAAGGATTGCTTGACAGTTTATCTACTACAATAAGCAAAATGTTACAATATGGTGTGCCAGCAAAAGATATAGCAAAAATGTATCGTGGGCAAAAATATGAACCTTCTGGTTTCGTAACAGGTCACCCATACATAAAAAGCGTTGATAGTATATCGGATTTAATAAGTAAAATAATTGATATAGAGCTTGGTAATTATGAATATGTACAAGTTAAGCCTGAAAACTACGATGAAAAAGACATTGAAGAAAAGAAACAAGAAGTTTTAAAGGGTAATTATACTTTTGCAGACATTGTTCATTCGGAAAGTTGCCCAACTTGTAAATCTACAAAAATGGTGCAAAATGGAACTTGTAAAATATGTACGGTTTGTGGGACTACTACAGGTTGTAGTTAATATGATGACTTAAAAGTAAGGTAAGAGAAGTTTTTTTCTTATACAACTGTTACTTTGCTTTTAAGGTGACCTCTAAAAACTCGCTTGATTTAATTTTCTTTTAAATTTTAAATAGTTCAAGAAAGCTTCGACAACGCATAACAGCGTGTTTCTGCTAGGAGAAGCTGACGCAGAAATTT
>JBKECM010000087.1:0-4919 GCA_047974615.1 Lachnospirales bacterium | reverse complement strand
TACGAATTAGATCAAACGGTACATACTGTAACTGTTCGAGAAGGTGTCCAAGAAACATTAAAAATCACTAATACACCAAAAGCAGGACTTAGAATTAAAAAGATAGATTCTGTAACTAAGTTACCTATTTATGGTGTTGAGTTTAGACTTTATGATTTTGAAACTAAAAAAGAAGTTGGCGGACCATATTATACAGATAACAATGGTGTAGTTGATTTTGAAGGAATTATAGATGCTGGTAGATATACAATAAAAGAAACAGAACCAGCACCAAACTACATTCGTGATGATGTTCCTAAAACAGTAGAGTTTAAGGAAGGAACTTATACTGAAATTGTTTGGGAAAATACTCCGTTAATGGGGCAAATTCAAATAACTAAAAAATCTGCAACAGATAATTATACAAATGGTTTACCAGCTGGAACGCCACTTGCTGATGCAGTATTTGAAGTTTATGATTATAAAACTGGTAATACAGTTGATCAATTCATTACAAAAGCAGATGGAGTTGGAGTATCAAGACCACTTCCACTTGGAAGATATATTGTCAAAGAGATAAAAGCACCTATTTATTATTCAAAAAGTGATAAAGAATTAGATGTTACTCTTGAATTTAGTTCTCAAATATTAAAATATGAGTTCACTAACGAATCAGCTAATTTAGGTGTAACAATTAAGAAAGTTGGACCAAGTGAAGTTATGAACGGACAAGAAATAAAATACGATATTAAAACTGTTCAAAATAATTCAAGTGTATCATTGACAGACTTTTATTTTAGAGATGTTGTTCCTAAAGAGATAAGACTTAGTAAAATAGTAACTGGTACTTATAATCAAGGTGGTACTTATAAAATAATGTTTAAAACAAATAAAAATGATTATAGAGTAGCTTATGATAATTTAAGTACAACAACTAATAATGTTATAGATATGTCACCTGCTGCATTAGGTATATATTCTGATGAATATATTACTGAAATGATGTTTGTTTTTGGTAATGTAAAGGCTGGATTTATGCAAGTTGAAACACCTGCTATTTACGGTAATGTAACTGGTAATTTACCAAATGGTTATCAATTTGCTAATAAAGTTGATATAGGTGGTAAATATGACGGTGAATGGGTAATAGGTAATTCTACATGGGTTACAACTATTTATAACCCTAGTTCAAAATTACCTAGGACAGGTTATTAATAAATAATTAAATAGTTTTGGAAAGACCAATCACAATTTATTGATTGGTCTTTTTTTATTAAAAAGGAGGATAAAATGTCAGTATTTAGAGTAGAAAAAAATAAAAATTTTACAGTAATGTCTAACTATCATTTGAAAGATACAACTTTGTCACTTAAAGCTAAAGGTTTATTATCGCTTATGCTATCATTACCAGAAAATTGGGATTACACAATAAATGGACTAGCTACTATATGTAAAGACGGTGTTGACAGCATAAAAGCAACTGTTAAGGAGTTGGAAGAAAACGGATATATACATCGTGAAAGAATTAGAAATGAAAAAGGTCATTTAACTGGGACAGAATATACTATTTATGAAGAGCCTAAAACTATTATTGATAATGATACTTTTGTTGAAGAAAACACAAATGGAATTGCAGAGGAAACAGAGGCAGAGAGTATACCAAAAGTGGAAAAACCATCTTTGGTTCATAATACTACACAACCAAAAGTGGAAAAACCACTCTTGGATAAACCTATAGTGGAAAAACCTATCTTGGATAAACCTACACAGGAAAAACCTATAGTGGAAAAACATATACAATTAAGTACTAAAGAATCAAATACTAATTTATCAAATACTAATGTATTAATTACTAATCAATCAAATCCTAATCAATCAATAATCACTGAGGTTAAGATTGATGAGATTGAAGATTTAAAAAATAAATATAATGAGTATCTTGAATTTATAAAACTAAATATTGAGTATGACTTCTTGTGTGATAATTACAAAAGCCAAAAAGAAAGTATTGATGAAATAATTGATATAATGCTAGAAGTCGTTTGTTCAAGTAAAAATATGGTTTCAATTTGTGGTGAGTTATTACCAACTGAAGTTGTAAAGAGTAGATTTTTAAAGATAAATCAATTTCACATTGAGTACGTTTTAGACTGCATATCTAAAAATACTACTAAAATAAATAATATAAAAAGCTATCTAAAAGCCTGTATTTACAATGCTCCAAGTACTATAACCAATTATTATAGAGCAGCTGTTAATTATGATATGTATGGTAAAAATCTGTATTAAAATCAATTTTATTACTCAAAAATATACACTTGTCAAATTTACCAAACTTTTTTGTTTAAACTGATTATGAAACGGCTTTTCTATACAATATTCACAATGACTACAGTAAAAGTTGATTATGAAAATGCTTAAAACTGATTATGAGACTTTTTTATAGCAAAAATTTCAATATGCACAAAAAATATCAAAAAAATATTAAAAATTTCGTTTAATATTTTTCAATTAAAATTCTGACTTTTCTTGATTAATATAGTGTAAATAAATTTTATAAAAAACACGTGGAGGTGTAAAAAATGAAATCTAAAAAAATTAAAAGTATTAAGAAGCTAACAAAGAAACAAACTGAAAAATTGAAAATAACTTGTCCATATTGTGGAAAAGAAGCGATATTGCAAAACAAAAGTTATGTTCATGGAAAAAATTCAATAGGTGGTGGTAAATTGTATGTATGTTATGGCTATCCTGCTTGTGACTCTTATGTAACAGCACATAGTTCGACAAATGAACCACAAGGTACATTAGCAAACAGAGAATTGAGATTAAAAAGAATTGAAACACATGAGATTTTTAATAAAATAGTATATAAAAATATTATGACAAAAAAAGAATCTTATATGTGGTTAGGTTGTAGACTACAGTTAAATTCAAGAGAAGCTCATATAGCGATGCTTACATACGACCAATGTAACGAATTAATATTACACTGCAGAAAATTACTTGAAAACAATCAAATGGCATGTTGAAAGAGGTGATTTTGTGGAAGAAAAACTTACAGATAAAGAAAGAAAATTGGTTGAAGATAATTTAGAAATAGTAAAAATAATTATATTTAAAAATTTCAGATATGATAATAATAAAATTGATTTTAATTTTGAAGAATTATATCAAGTTGGTTGTTTAGCACTTTGTGAGTGTGTTAGGAAATACGATAATAGCACTAAATTCACAACTTTTGCATCAATAGTTGTAAGAAGTAAATTATTGACTTATTGTAAAAAAAATAATGCGATTAATAATAAAACTATTTTTGTAGATAGTTTTGAAATACAGGAAGTAGTTGACTTTAATGCACGTCTTTATGAAAATGACGTTTTCGATATACTTAAGAATGTAAAGCCGAAATCAAAAGGGGTAGCTTTAAAAGGCATTATTGCTTTGGAACTCAAAATTAAAGGGTTTAATGGTAAAGAAATTGCAGATATGTATGGCACATCAACAAACAATGTTAGTGCTTGGATTTCAAGGGCAAAAAAGCAGCTAATGAGTAATATAGAGTTTATAAACAGAACTTCATATTTACATACTAATAACTAATAAAGGAGATTGAATATGTTTAAATTTTATACAGCGATAGGACAATTACATTTAGTAAGAGATGAAAATGGTGATAAACAACCAATAATTAAATGGGATAATAAAGTATTTGAGTTAAATAAAAATGAATTAATTATATGGACATCTTTGATGTGGCATATTTCTGATTATGATGAATTATTTGAAGTGTTTAAAAGTAAAGTATCAAGTAAGTGTTTGGAGGTTGATATTAATTTTTTGAAAATGGATTTTAATAGAACTTTAAATAGATTAATTAATAGAAATATAGTCGTAATGTCAGAAGATAAGGTTGATATAATATCAGTTTATAATCTAATATCAGATTTAATAATAATACCATCAACTGCTAATTGGTTTTTAAGTGCTGTTACATTTTTAAAATTTATTTTAGTTGATAATATTCCATTTAGTAAGGCAAAATATATTTTCGCAAGAGGTAATATTAGCAAAAATGAAAAATCTATATTAAGCACAATAAGAAAAAATAAGTTTAAGACAAGTGAAATCTTGAGTATTATAAATATAAAAAATAATAAAGAAAATCTATCTTATGATAATGAGGAAAGAATAGCTGATTTGCATATTGGCATACAAACTATATGTAGCTTATATTTGAAAAAACTAATTCAATTTGAATAATATTTTGAAATATTATAGTAAAAGTAAGTTTTTATTAAGTTAAAAACTTACTTTTAAAAATTATGTATAAACCCTTGACAAAACTCTAAAAAAACGTTATTCTTAAAGAGAATTATATATAATGTCCGTTGTGCTAGGCACATTAGCTTATAAGCTAAAGGATACGTTAATGAGATTGTACGTTATAGTTGATTATCAACTTTTTATTTAAGAGGTATTACCTCGCAAACTGTAGAGATTTAGAAGCACGTTGTTTCTTTATGCTCTTTTTTTATGTCTGAAATATAGACTTTATATAGATATTTACTTTAAAACGAGAATGATTTAACCAATAGGTTATCTTCTCGTTTTTTTTATTAAAAAAATAATTAGTTCTTAAAATCTTAAAGATTTTAGATAAATATTAAAAAGAGAGGAAAATATATTAAAAATTAGCAAAAATAAGAAATAAAAAATTTATAAAGTCTTATTTAAAAAATTAAAAGGAGATAAAATTATGAGTAAAATTTATCAAAACAATGAAAATGAGCTTATTGTTCTAAAAATTGACGATAGCCCAGAAAATCCACGTGAATGGGATAACATATTTACATTTGCTTTTTGGAGCAGGAGTATTAGTGGTGATAGTAATAACTATACTACGCCATCTGATTTATTAAAGGAAATAAATAAAGATA
>JBKECM010000193.1:0-11208 GCA_047974615.1 Lachnospirales bacterium | reverse complement strand
GAGGGTGCTGAAAAAGTCAAAGAAGAAAAAAATATTACTAATGCTAATGGCACAAAAATAGTGAGATAGCATAAAATCAGCGAGGAACGAGTGCTAATTTATGCGACATGCACGATGATTTGCAAAGCAAATCATTAAGTCGAGCGTAATTTTTGTGCAGTAATATTTTTTTCTATCCTTTATCAGCACCCTCTTATTTTAGAGATTTTTCATCTATTTTGCAACGTTGCCATTTCTATAGTGATGAGGAATTTTAATAGGCAAATTTACCAACTAATAAAATAGTTAAAAAAAAGAAGTGTGATTTTACACTTCTTTTTTTTAACTATTTTTCTGCTATTACTGCTTCAACTTCAGTGGGTGTTTCTTTATCTAAAGTTTTTTCAGTAGGTTCAGTAGCTGGTTTAACTAAAGTTTCAACTTCACTACTTGCTTTTTGATTTAAAATTGCTTTTGTTGGACATTTTTGAACACAAACATTACAATGTGTACATTTGCTATAATCTACTTTTGCTAACATATTATCTACATGGATAGCATCAAAAGCACAATTTTTTTCGCATATTTTACAACCAATACACCCAACTTGACAATTTCCCTTTACTACTTTACCATTGTCATTTGAATTACAGTTTACAAGAACGTGGTTTTTATATGGAACGAGTTCAATTAATTTTTTTGGACATGCTGCAATACATTTTTTACATGCTACACATTTTTCTTTGTCAACTACAGCAATACCATTTTCAATATGTATTGCATCAAATTCACAAGATTTCACACATGAACCATGTCCCATACAACCATAACCACAACCTTTACTTGTTGTTGTTGCAAGAGTGTATGCCATATTACAGTCATCAACACCA
The DNA here is from genome assembly GCA_047974615.1 of Lachnospirales bacterium. Lineage (GTDB taxonomy): Bacteria > Bacillota > Clostridia > Lachnospirales > CAMZNU01 > JBKEBX01. Next base: position 10,339 of record JBKECM010000193.1, on the reverse strand, counting down.
TAATATTCATATTTTAAAGATGCTTTTTCACAGTCTCCTGCACATTTTACAAAAGCAACCTCTTTATCTTTAATTTCTGGTACTATTCCCATAGCGTCAGCTACTTTAATTGCAACTTTTTCTCCACCGACAGGGCAACCAGTAACTTCTGCATTACCTTCTACAACGGCTTTTGCAAAAGCTGCACAACCTGTATAGCCACAACCACCACAGTTTGCACCCGGTAAACAATCTATAACTTTAGGTATACGTTCATCTTCTTCAACTTTAAGTTTTTCACCTGCAAAACCAAGAATTAGACCGAAAACTATTGCCATACCACCTAAAGCTAAAACAGCTAATAATATATACATATTTTATCCTTCTTTCTTGGGGTTATAGTAAGCCTGAAAAACCTAAAAATGCAACTGCCATTATACCAGCAGTAATTAAGGCTATAGGCATTCCTTCAAAGCTTTTTGGAATGTTATTTCTTGCTATACGTTCACGTATACCTGCAAATAATACTATTGCTATAGTAAAACCAATAGCCGCTCCAGTACCATTTATAACACTTTCTATAAAATTATATCCTTCATCTTTATTTAAAACTGTAACACCAAGTACAGCACAGTTTGTTGTAATAAGAGGTAGGAAAATACCAAGTGCTTGATATAAAGCAGGTGAGCTTTTCTTAATGAACATTTCTACAAGTTGTACTAAAGATGCAATAATCAAAATAAATGCAATGTTATATAAATATTCAAGGTTAAAACGTACTAAAAGTTGATGATAAACTATATATGTTACTGCTGAAGATAATGCCATAACAAAAGTAACGGCAAGTCCCATACCTACTGCAGTTTCAACTTTTTTTGATACACCAAGGAAAGGACAGATACCTAAAAATCTTGAAAATATAAAGTTGTTAACAAGAGCGGCACCTAAAAATAATAAAACTAAATCCATTATTTTTTACCTCCTTTTCTTGAAGAGTTAAATTTTAACAAAGCTAAAATTGTACCTAAAGTAAAAAATGCTCCCGGAGGTAAAATCATAATTAAAGTATCTGGTATAAATTCAGGTAAAATTGTAAAACCAAAAAGTGTACCTACACCGATAAATTCACGAACTAAACCGATTATTGTTAAAGCTAATGTAAAGCCAAGACCCATTGCTAAACCGTCTACTAAAGAGGCAATAGGGCTATTTTTTGATGCAAATGCTTCTGCACGTGCTAAAATAAGACAGTTAACAACTATTAAAGGTATAAATAAGCCTAAACTTTTATCTAAATCTGGTAAATATGCCTTAAGTAAAAAGCTTATAACTGTAACGAAAGAGGCTATAACAACAATAAATGCAGGTATACGTACTTCGTCCGGTATAAATTTTCTAATTAAAGATATAAAAAAGTTACTCATTATAAGAACTGCAGTTGTTGCAATACCCATACCAAAGCCATTAATTGCACTTGAAGTAACACCTAAAGTTGGACACATACCTATAAGTTGGAAAAATACAGGGTTTTCGGCAATAAGTCCATTTTTAAATATTGTAGAGATTGAAGTATTATTATTTTCGCTCACTTATTTACCCTCCATTTCTAATAAAAAACTATAAGCTTCATTTACACCTACTGTTACTGCTGTAGAAGTTATAGTAGAAGATGTTATTGCAGAAATTTCATCTTCTCCAGTAGTGCTTGTTTTTACAACTGTAAGCTCTGGTGTTTTTCCTACGTATTGATTTTTAAATTCATCTTCGTCTGCTTTTGCACCAAGACCCGGCGTTTCTGAGTGAGATACTATATCTATACCAGTTACTTTATATTCACCATCAAAGCCTACTAGCATTTCTACTGCACCACCATACCCTTTAGGGTTTACAGCTACAACATAGCCTACGCCTACACCTTCATATACATTTGTAATTGTAGTTCCAGTAAAGTCTAAGTCCTTTATTTCCTCATATGAACTAGCTTCTGGCATTACAACTTTTAAAGCAGATTGTGTTGCTAGATATTTTTGTTCTTCGATTGATGGTCTTGTTACTTTTTCAACTACTGAAAGAGAAACTGCTGCAACTGTTGCTATTATAAATAAAACTATACCGCATTTTAAAATTTTCACTATTTAACAGCCTCCTTCTTTTTCTTTTCAACGCCAAAAACACTAGGTTTTGTATATCTATCAATTAAAGGTACTGCAAGGTTCATAAGTAATATAGAATAGGAAACACCTTCTGGGTAGCCACCAAACATACGAATTACTGCTGTTAAAATACCACAACCTATTGCAAATATAATTTGCCCTTTTGGTGTTACAGGTGAAGATGAATAATCAGTTGCCATAAAGAAAGCACCCAAAATCAAACCACCAAAAAATAATTCTGTAAAGGCTGTTGTTATAGAAACTCCACCAAATAATAAAGTTAAAATAAATGTAGTACCTATATAAAATGTAGGTATTTTCCAATTAATTATTTGTTTATATAATAAGTAAGCTGCACCTAAAAGTAATGCTATAGCAGAAGTTTCACCGATACAGCCACCTATATTACCAAGTAATGCATCAAGCAAAGTAACATCTACTGAGCCTGAAAGAGGTGTTGCAGAGGCAACTGCATCAAAGCCACCAAAAATATTATTTACTGGCGTTGTCCATTTTGTCATTTCTGTAGGATATGACGTAAGTAAGAATGCACGTCCTGCTAAGGCTGGGTTTATAAAGTTTTGACCAAGTCCACCAAATAATTGTTTTGCAACTATTATTGCAAAGAAACTACCAACTATCGGAATAAATGGGCTTACTGTAGCTGGTAAGTTCATAGCAAGTAAAAGTCCTGTTACTACAGCAGAAAAGTCACTAATTGTTATAGGTCTATTTGTAACTTTTTGAAATAAGTATTCAAAAAGTATTGCAGAACCTACGGCTAAAAAAACAGTTAAAAGGGCAGGTAGTCCATAAAAGAAAATTCCCGCAAAAGTTGCTGGTACAAGAGCTATTGTAACGTCTTGCATAATTCCTTGTATACTATCTTTTGAACGTATATGAGGCGTTGATGAAACAACGAATTTTTTATCACTCAAGTTTTTTTCCTCCTAAAATTATTTACGTTTCATTCCCATAACAGTACGTTTTGTTGCACGTATTGTTTGGGCTAGATGACGTTTTGATGGACAGACATATGAACATGAACCACATTCTATACAGTCCAAACCATTATAGTTTTCAAATTCCTCAAAGTTTCTTGTTATTGCATGATAATTAAGCTCTAGTGGCATTAAACCGATAGGGCAATGTGATACACACTTTCCACAACGGATACAGTTATATTCACAAGGTGTTACACCTTCATTTTGTGTTAAGAACAAGAAAGCAGATGATGTTTTAATTAGGGGTACTTCCGTAGTAAATATAGACATACCCATCATAGGACCACCAGCAATCATTTTCGTTGTTGTTTCTTTAATTCCACCAAGCTCATCAAATAATTCATTTAGCATTGTACCAATTCTTGTTTCATAGTTACCCGGTTTATTTGCACCTTCACCTGTCCAAGATACGATACGTGTTGTTAAAGGCTTGTTAAAGGCTACTGCGTTGTAGATACTTGCAACTGTGTCAACGTTTGCAACTATACAGCCTACAGTAGATGGCAAAGCTCCACTTGAAACGACTCTACCAGTACAAGCTTGTATAAGTTGTTTTTCTGAGCCTTGTGGATATTTTGGTACTAGTCCTATTACTTCTATTTTATCATTATCTTTAACTAAATCATTTATTTTTTCTATTGCATCTGGCTTATTTGTTTCTATACCAATTATGCCCTTTGCATCTTTGTGTAAAGATAATATTATTTCAAGACCATTTATTAACTCTTCAGGGCGTTCTAACATTACTCTGTAGTCTGTTGTAAGGTATGGCTCACACTCAGCTGCATTTATAATTACGTATTCAATTTTTTGTTCTGGTGGGGGATTTAACTTTATAAATGTAGGGAAACCTGCACCACCAAGTCCTACGATACCATTTTCTTTAACGATATCTAAAATTTCTTCTTTTGTAAATTTTGAATAATCACGTTCAACACCATAGTTGTCAATTGTTTCATCTTTACCGTCGTTTTCTATAACGATAGAATTTACCATAGCACCTGCTATTGTAAGTTTTGGCGATATTTCAACTACTGTACCTGATATAGATGAATGGATTGATGTTGATACAAAAGCAGAGCCTTGAGCAATTTTTTGCCCTAAAAGTACTCTATCTCCAACTGCTACAATCGGTTCACAAGGTGCACCTATATGTTGAGATACAGGGAAAATTAATTTTTGCCCTTCCTTTGGTAAGATAGTAACGATAGGTTCATCTTTTGAATGTTCTTTACTATCGTGAGGGTGTATACCCTTCTTGAAAGTAGAAATTCTAGCGCCTAAATTGTTTAGTTTATTACTATTCATTTTGACCTCCATAATTATTTACTTCATAATTAAATTATTTTTTTAAACCTTAATGATTTTTTATTTACACATATTACCTTTTTAAAAAAAGTAAAAAAGCAAAAAAAAACACAGAAAGTGTCAATAAAATAAGAAAATACAAAATATATTTTTATAATCAATTTATTGTACTATAATTTTTTCTATTTTTCAAGTGAAAATATGAAAAAAGTTACTTTTTAGGCTATTTATAAGTTATTTAATTAACAATGTAATTGCAAAAAATTAAAAAGCTTTATTATTTTACATACTGTTATTTTTTTGAAAATTAATGTATAATGAAATAAGAAAATATAATCAAGGGAGGATTTATGAGATTTTTACATACAAGTGATTTACATATAGGCAAACGTATAGGTAAGTTTTCTCTTGAAGATTTACATAAGGAATTTTTTGAATACTTAGTTAAAGTGTGTGATGAAAAGGACGTTCAAGTTCTTTTTATTGCTGGAGATGTTTTTAATGTGCCGTCACCTGACTTTATATCTGAACGAATTTTTTACGAGGGAATCAATAATTTGGCTTGTGATGGGAAAAGGATTGTAATCATAAGTGCAGGTAATCACGATAGTAGTAAAAAAATTGATGTTGCTAGTTCTTTATGTTTAGATAAGGGGATAATTTTTATACCTACAATTTCCAGCGTTGTAAATAATGGTGATGCTATACAATTTAAAAATTTTAAACTTTTCAATATTCAAGAAGGCGCATTTAAAATACAAATAGAAGACGAAATATTGTCCGTTATTAATTTAGGTTGTCCTACGGAAGAAAATATTAATTTTTATAAAAATAATTACGAAAAAGTAAAGCTAGCTGAAAATTATCAAGATAGAATAAAAGAAATTTTGGAAACAAAAAAAGATTTTTTTAAAAAAGATACCTTAAATTTTTTTATGGGTCACATATACTTAAATGGCACTTTTGAACTATCGGAAAGCGAAACTAACTATAATATTGGTGGTCTTTATTCTGTTAACAGCAAATCTGTACCTGAAAATTATGATTATATCGCACTTGGACATTTACACAAAAAGCAAAAAGTTAAAAGTGTTGAAAATGCTTATTATTCTGGTTCTCCAATTAGTTTTTCTAAAAGTGAAGCAAATCACAAAAAATATATTATTTATGGGGAAATAGATAAAAATAAAAAAATGAATTTAGAAGAAATAGAAGTCAATTTAAGTAAAAAAACTTTTTATAAATCATTTAAAGAAACAGATGAAATTATAAAATACATTAGTGAAAATAATTTTGAAAATACCTATGTTTACTTTGAGTTATGTGATGAAAAATTTTTTAATCCAAAATATAATGAAAATAATGAAAAACTTATTAATCTTCTAAATGATATGGAATTTTTAGTAGATTTTGAAGCAAAAAAAGAAGAAGCTGAAATAATAAAAGAAGAATATAGTGAAGATTTTGAAATTTATGAAGTCTTTAAAAAGCTTGCTTTAAATCAGTTTCAAGATATAGAAGAAGAACGAGTTTTGAAGCTTTTTGATTTGTATAATAATATGTTAAATATTGAAAGTAGAGGCTAAAATATGCAACCTGTTTTATTAAAATTTAAAGGATTTTATAGTTATACAGAAGAGGAAGAAATTGACTTTACTATATTAAACAAGGCACGATTATTTGGTATTTTTGGTAAAACTGGTTCAGGAAAATCTGCTATACTTGATGCTATATGCTATTCTTTTTTTGGAAAGATAGATAGACATATGGACAACGAAACAAAAGCTTTTATTAATGTATACACTAATGAAGGTTATGTAGATTTTACTTTTAAAGTAAAAAAATATGGTTTTGTAAAGGAGTATACATCTTATCGTATTGTTCGTAAATTTGTTTTAACTAATAAAAAATCAAAAGAAGTTGATATTGATATTGCTTTGTACGATGAGTTTGAAAATGTTTTAAGCACTAAAATAAAGGAGTGCAATTCTCTTATTTCAGAAATTTTGAGTATCAAAGATGAAGATTTTTCCAAAATAGTATGCTTACCCCAAGGAAAATTTAGTAAATTTTTGCATGATACACCTAGTAATCGTACGAATTTTTTACTGAAAATATTTAATATAGAAAAATATGAAGTTAAAGATGAACTAAAAAATAGTATTAGTATAGCAAAAAATAAAATAGAAGTTTACGAAAAAGATATAGTAAGAACATTAAGTTTTGGTTTTGAAGATGAGGAAATAAAAATTCAAGATTATAATATACTTGTTAAAACTTTAGAAAAGCAAAAAAAAGAATATGAAGATAGTTTAATTATTTTTGAAAAAGATATAAAAAAACTATCTGGTGAAAAGGATATTTTTCAGAAGAAAAAAGAAGAATATGACAGTATAATAAAGGCTTTTGATGAACTTGATGCTTTGAAAATTAAGCAGAAAATTTATGAAGATGAAATTAAAAAATTTAACGAAACATATGAAATGGCTTTGATTTCTAAAAAAATAAATTATACATTGCCATATTTTAATATATTTAAAAAAAATGGTGCTTTGCTAAATAGCACAAAAGAGAGTATAAAAAAATTAAATAGTGAACTTGAAATTTTATTAGAAAAAATTAAAGATTATGATAATTTTGAAGAAAAAGCAGAAATTGAAGAAAAGAAAATTCAAACATTAATTTCTAATAGAGTGCAACTTAATACTTTAATTGAAGAAAACGAAAAAGAACAATATTTAAAAACTATATCACTACAAAAAGATTTATGCAAAAAGAAAAAGGCCATTTTATCAAAAGCAAAAGAGGATTATAAAAAAATAATTACTGAAAAAGAAAGAATTTTTAATGAAATAAATATTTTAAATGATAAAATAATACTTAACGAAAAAAATTATAAACTTTTAGAAGACAGGGAAACTTTAGGTGCTTTTTTAATTAAGCTTGAAGAAGAAGGGGTTTGTCCTTTATGTGGTAGTGAAAATCACCCTAATAAAGTAAAAATAATACTTGAAAATGAATTTCAAAATAATAAAGATGAAAAAGTAATACTTTTAAAGGATAAAAAGCTAAAGGAAGAAAGTTTAATAGATTTTATAAAAACTATAAGAAAAACAGATATAGTTTATAATGAAAATAATTTTGAAGGTGCCTTAAATACTAAAATAACTGATTTTTGGCAAAAGATACTTGAAAGCGAAAGTGACCTTGAAACTAATTTTAGCATACTTAATTTAAAGGAAGAAAGTTTTAAAAACTTCAATAAAAAAGTACAAAAAATTGCTAATAATGTGGATTTATATGAACATTTTAATGAAATTTCAACTACAATTATTAATATGCAAAAAGATTTAAAAGAAAGAAAAATAAAGTATACTTCTTTAAAAGAAGATATATCAAAAAATAAAAATTTAATAATAAATAAAAATGAAATTTTAAGTGGGCAAGAAGATGAGTTTTTAAAAAGTGAAAAGGAGTACTTAGAGTTAATTTCTAAATATAAGTTTGATGATTTTGAGAAAGAAAAAGAAAATGCATTTACTTTTGACGAAATAGAAAAAATAGAAACTAAAAATAGTGAAATTATGGAAAAAATTTCAAATAATAAAGCTTTAATTTTGGAAAAAGAGAAAGTAACTGAAAAAATTGACATTCAAAATATTAAAAATGAAAAAAATGTAAATATTGAAAAATTAAGTAGTATTGATGAATTTCTTAAAAAGACAATAAGTGAGAGTGCTAGTTTTAATGAAAAAATATCAAAAATAAATTATATCTTTAATACCTTGTCAAAAGAATATGACAACTATTTAGATTGCAAAAATGAACTTTTAGATTTTGAAACTTTAGACAAAATAGTAGGTAAGAAAAAACTTGTAAATTACCTAATTAGTTTGAAAACAAAAAATTTAATTGATAATGCAAATACATATTTAAGTAAAATTACAAAGGATAAATTTCAGCTTATATGTAACGATACTTTAGAGTTTCAAGTTTGTGAAAGAAGTTTAAACAACAATTATATAAGAAATATAAAAAGCTTATCAGGTGGGGAAACTTTCATTTTCTCTTTATGTTTATCTCTTGCACTATCAAAAGAGTTGCAAAAAAATATTGATAGCAAATTTGAGTTTTTCTTTATAGATGAGGGATTTGGAACTTTAGATGAGGACAAGCTAGAAAAAATATATGAAACGTTAAGTATTTTATCAGAAACTATGACTATAGGTTTTATTACACATATTCCATATATGAAAAATTTTGTGCAACATAAAATTTTAGTAGGTGAAAATTTAGATGGTGATGAAATTTTTGTTGGGAAAAAAATAAGTATAATTTAGGTGAAAATATGGCAAAAAAGAAAATCAATTACATATGTACAGCTTGTGGATATGAAACAAATAAGTGGGTAGGTCGATGTAGCAACTGTGAGGAGTTTAACACTTTTGTTGAAGTTGAATATGACAAAGAACAAAAAAGTAGTTCATCTTTTGGAGGAAGTAGTGTTCCTATTCGACTTGATGAAGTTATAGATTTAGATGATCAGAAAACTTCTACTGGTATGCCAGAGCTTGATAGAGTTTTTTCAGGTGGCATCGTTCAAGGGTCACTTATATTAGTAGGTGGTGACCCCGGTGTTGGTAAATCTACTTTGCTACTTCAAATGACCGATAGTTTAAAAAAAGAAGTACTTTATATTTCAGGAGAAGAAAGTTTAAATCAAATTAAATTGCGTTCAACAAGGCTTGATATTAAAGGTGATAATTTACTACTTTTTTCTGAAACAAATTTATCTACTATAGAAAAAAATATTTTAGAAATCAAGCCTAAATTCGTTATTATTGATAGTATACAAACTATGTATAATGAGGAAATTCCAAGTACTGCCGGTAGCGTTGCACAAACGAGAGAATGTGTTCATCGATTAATGAAAATTGCAAAAAATGAAAATATTACGATATTTATAGTTGGTCATGTAACTAAAGATGGTATGATAGCAGGTCCAAAGTTACTCGAACATATGGTAGATACTGTTATTTACTTTGAAGGTGAAAAAAATGCAAATTTTAGAATCATACGTGCTGTAAAAAATCGTTTTGGAAGTACTAATGAAATTGGGGTTTTTGAAATGGTAGAAAAAGGTTTAGTTGGTATAGACAACCCTTCAAAGTTTATGCTTGCTGGTAGACCGAATAATGTTGCTGGCTCTGTTGTTACTTGTTCTTTGGAAGGTACAAGACCTATCTTAACAGAAGTTCAGGCACTTGTAAGTCAAACAAACTTTGGTAATCCTAGAAGAACATCAACGGGCGTAGATTCAAACAGAGTACTTATGTTACTTGCTGTTCTTGAAAAACGTGTTGGTTTGAAAATAAACGAACTTGATAGTTATGTAAATATAGTAGGTGGCATAAAAGTAAATGACCCTTCTGCAGATAGTGCGATTTTATGTGCTATTGCTTCAAGTTATAAAAACAGAGTAATAAATCCTTATATTATTACTTTTGGGGAAGTTGGTTTAACAGGTGAGCTTAGAAATGTTTCAAATATCGAAAAAAGAATACAAGAGGCATTAAAATTAGGATTTAAAAAGTGTGTCATACCTTCGTCATGTTTAGAAAATATAGATTTAAGTAAGGCTATTTACAAAGATATGGAAATAAAGGGTGTTACAAATGCAAAAGATTTAATTATTGAAGTATTAACTTAATTTGTGAAAAAAGGGGCTGTAAAGAAATTCGCTTAGCGATGTTTCTTGCAGTCCCTTTTGAGGTTTAAAGAAATTGAGATTTTTCAAGGAAGTGCGTAAAATCAAACTTTGCCGTGTATACAGAAATACACAAAAAGTTTGATTTTATGTAACTGACACAGAAAAAGCCTATTTCTTTACAGCCT
>JBKECM010000205.1:0-15157 GCA_047974615.1 Lachnospirales bacterium | reverse complement strand
CTCCTTGTTGAGCTTTTCGCTCTAATTAATCCATTTTTTAGGTATAGGTACTTCCTATCCTACATTGACTATATCGTCATTCTTTTTTTTTACTTAAGTCTTTTTTAAAACTTTTTTATAGAAAATTTTATTTTTTTCTATACTTTATATATCGTCAGATTTCAATTTTACTTAAGTCTTTTTTAAAACTTTTTATAGAAAATTTTATTTTCTTTTCTATAGTTATATTTATAGATTTATTTTCATAATTTAAGCCTTTTTAAATTTTTTTAAAAAACTTACATCATACCACCTTGTGGCATCATAGGAGCTTCTGGTTCTGGCAAGTGTGCAACTACAGCTTCTGTTGTTAAAAGAGTAGACGCAACACTAGTAGCGTTTTGTAATGCACTTCTTGTAACTTTAGTAGGGTCAATTATACCAGCATCTACCATATTAACAAATTCTTCAGTCAAAGCATTAAAACCTATACCAGCTTCTTTTTCTTTAACTTTGTGAACTATAACAGAACCATCAAACCCTGCATTTTCAGCGATTTGTCTAAGAGGCGACTCTAAAGCTTTAAGTACGATCATAGCACCTGTTTTTTCGTCACCTTCTAATGAAGAAACTAGTTTTTCAACCTTTTTACTTACGTGGATATAAGTACAACCACCACCACCAAGTATTCCTTCTTCTACAGCAGCACGAGTAGCCGCTAAAGCGTCTTCCATTCTCAACTTTTTCTCTTTAAGCTCTGTTTCTGTAGGTGCTCCAACTTTAACTACAGCAACACCCCCAGAAAGTTTTGCAAGTCTTTCAGATAACTTTTCTTTGTCAAAATCACTTGTGCTTTCTTCTATATTAGCTTTAATTTGAGTTAATCGATTTTTTATATCTTCTGTGTTGCCTGCACCATCAATGATAATTGTGCTTTCTTTTTCTACAGTAACATTTTTTGCACGACCGCACATATCAAGGGTAGCTTCTTTTAAATCATATCCCAGTTCTTCGCTTATAACTTTACCACCAGTTAAAATTGCAATATCTTGTAACATTTCCTTACGTCTATCACCGAAACCGGGAGCTTTAACAGCAACTACATTAAATACACCACGTAATTTGTTAACAACGATAGTTGATAAAGCTTCGCTTTCTATATCTTCTGCAATAATAAGCATTTTTTGCCCAGTTTGAACAAGTTGTTCAAGTAAAGGTAATATATCTTGAAAGTTTGCTATTTTTCTATCTGTAACTAAAATATATGGGTTTTCTAAATGTGCAACCATCTTTTCAAGGTCAGTTGCCATATAAGAGGATAAATAACCTCTGTCAAACTGCATACCTTCAACGATTTCAAGTTCAGTTTCCATAGTTTTGCTTTCTTCTATAGTAATAACACCATCAGAAGTTACTTTTTCCATAGCTTCAGCTATCATCTTGCCTATTTCTTCGTCCCCAGCAGAAACAGTAGCAACCATAGCAATGTGATTTTTACCATCTACTTTTTGACTTATGCCTTTTATCTCTTCAACAGCAAGATCAGTCGCCTTTTGCATACCTTTTCTTAGTATGATAGGATTAGCTCCAGCAGTAATATTTTTAACACCTTCATTTATCATAGCTTGAGCTAAAACTGTAGCTGTTGTAGTGCCATCGCCTGCAACATCGTTAGTTTTAGTAGCAACTTCTTTAACGATACTTGCACCCATATTTTCGTAAGGGTCTTCAAGTTCTATTTCCTTCGCAATAGTAACACCGTCATTTGTAATAAGGGGCGAACCATATTTTTTATCTAAAACTACATTTCTGCCCTTTGGGCCTAGTGTTACTTTAACTGTATTTGCAAGTTTATTTACACCTGCCTCTAAAGAAGAACGAGCATCTATACCATATTTTAATTCTTTAGCCATCGTGACCCTCCAATTTATTCAATAATTGCTAATATATCTTCTTGACGAACAAGTAAGTATTCTTCATTGCCCTCAGATACTTCAGTAGCAGCAAACTTAGAAAAAATAACTATATCGTCAACTTTAACTTCCATTTTCACATCACAAGTACCAGGCCCAACAGCTATAACTTTTGCTTTATTAGGCATCTCTTTTTTACCAACAGACATCATAATACCTGAAGTCGTAACAGCCTCCTCAGAAAGTTGCTTAAGAACAACTCTATCTCCTAAAGGTTTCAAACTCATATTTGGTCCTCCTAGATTTAAATTTAGCACTCATCATCAAAGAGTGCTAATAATATATTACTATACTTTAAGTTTTTTTGCAATAGTTTTTACTAAATTTTTAAATTTGTTTTTATAGCATAATTAAATATATATTGTTGTGCAATACCTGACAAATCCCCAAATTTTTCTTCACCAAATTTTTGAATATAATCTTTATTTTTTTCCTCACCATCAAAGTAAAAATGTTCCATAGCTCTTTTTATCCAAACATCGACAGGGAAAGATTCGCCACGACCATATGAAAAAAGTAAAACACAGTTAGCGACTTTAACGCCTACGCCTTTAATTTTAAGTAATTCTTCTAAAATATCCTCAGACTTAAGTTTTTCTATTTCATTTAAGTTTATTTCATTACTATGTATTTTATTACAACAATCAATTATATATTTTGAACGAAAACCAGTCTTACATAATCTAAGTTCTTCATCGGAAACCTTAGCTAAAGTTTCAATTTTTGGAAAAGAGTAACCATCTTCAATCTTATCACCGTATTGCACCGATAAATTTCTAACTACATTTTTAATCATTGGTATACGATTATTTTGTGAAATAATAAAAGAAATTAAACATTCAAAATGTTCTTGATTTAAAATCCTTATGCCTTCCCCATATTCGATAGCCTTATTTAAAATATTATCTTTACGTAAAATTTCTTTTAAAACATCATAGTCTTTTTCAAGGTCAAAATATCTTTTCCATATGCTATCAAACGCAAGGTTTGTACAGGGAAAAAGCACAACATCTTCCCCTTCTTCTTTAATGTATAAAACTTTATTATAAGCAGTAATTTTGTAATATTTTTCTTCTATTTTTTCAAAATTAAAGCATTGACCACACTCTAATATATGTTCAATATTAAAACTTTTACCTCTTTTTAATATAACCTTTTCCATTTTTTATATACTCCTTATATTTTTTATAAAACTATGTTATAATTAATAAAACTTACATTTTTTTCTATCTTAAAATTCAAACTAAAGGTAAAGGTGATAATTTGAAAGAAAAAATATACACAATACCAGTAAACGAGGCATTTGAAAAAGAATGTTCTTGTCCTTTTTGTGCTATTTATACTACACTTGAAAAAGATTTTGTAGATTTCACACTAGGTCCTTCCTATATGGAAAGCTATATACGAGATAAAACAAATAAATATGGCTTTTGTAAAACGCATTATGATATGATGACAAAAGGTAATAATTTTTTAGGTCTATCTTTAATGTCTAAAAGTCACTTAAAAGAAGTGATAAACAACATTGAAGCTACAAGTAAGCTTGAGCCAAAAAACAAATTATTTACAAAGGGTACTATAGAACCTTTAAGTACATATTTGTCTGAATTAGAAAACACTTGCTATATATGTGAAGGCATTGAAAAAACTTTTAACCTATATATAGATACCTTTTTTTATTTATACAAAAATGACCCAAGTTTTAAGTATAAAATAAAAGGTTTTTGTTTATCACATTTTAATATGCTTGTAGCAAAATCCTACACAACATTAAAACCCAAAGATTTTTTTGAATTTAAAACTTACATTACAGAAATTGAGCTTAAAGTTTTAAATACATTATATGAAGATTTAGAATTATATTCAAACAAATTTGATTATAAATTTAAAGATATACCCTATGGCAATTCTAAAACAAGTATATCTCGTACTTATACTACCTTTTACAAAAGTTAAAACATAATACTTTTTTAAAAAACCTGCAAACCCCAATACAAGGACTTAGCAGGTTTTATAATTTTTGTTTAAATATTTAAAACAAGATTTTATTCCCCTGTTTCATCAACAACTTCTTCTTCCGTTGTTTCTTCCACATAACTTACATTAATAGTAGGTTGTCCTACAAGTGTGACACCTTCAGGTATAACTACAGAAACATCGACTTGTGTTTCACCCACTTCAATATTTCTTAAATCTACAGAACCTTCTATATCATCTTCTGTAAGAGCATCAATATCTGTTTTATATCCTTCTATTGTAACTGTATAAGTTTCTTCAAGACTCATATTGCTTTGTAAGCCCTTTATAGACAAACTATCCGATGATACAACAAAATCATTTTGTATATATTCTTCAAGGTCAAAATTAATATTAATAAACTTAGGAGTACCATTTCGTATAGAAAGGTTAGGATTTAACTCTTTAAGTAGACGTTCAAGGTCTTGAGTAACAACAAAGTCAGCCTCAGTATTTGCTAAGTTTATAGACTCAAGAGCTAACTCATCAACAGACTCAATATCTTCTTTTTCACCAACTACTTCAATGTAATCTACAGAATATGTTACATTTTTCAGTTTAAAATTTTCCTTAGGCTCACCTATAATAACAGGTTTAACAAGTGGAATATTTTTTTGCATTAAAACTTTTACAGTGACTTCTGCCTCCGTAGTTTCAATGGTAAATTTATCTGTTATATCTTCGTCACCTTGATTTATTATTTTAATAGGTAAAGTTTCCGTAACACTAGAAGTTTTACCTTCAAGCTCCATATAAACAACAACACGTTTTATTTCATCTATTAAAGTAGATGCCCCTTCAAAAGTAACTGTTTCAGGTGAAACAATAGGGTCGCCTGCAACAACATATCCTTCTTCAATAGTACCATCAACTTCTACTTCAATGTTTTTTTCTTCTACAACTATTTTGTCAAGCAGTACTTCAACGCTTCTTGGATAATTATCCAAAACTTCGTAGTTGGAAGATAAATTAGGTTTATTAACTGTCATATAAAACTTTGTCCCAATATTTTTTTCAGAAGAAACATCAAGAGGTGCAAAGTCAATATATGCCTTTAAATAGTTTTGATAGTTACGTTGTAGTTCAAGTAAATCAACACGACTACCACGCACCCTAAGATCTATTTTTTGTTCTAAAAGCTCATCTTCATTTAGTATAATCAAATTGTTATCTTCTAAAGTCGAAAGATTTCTAAGTTCAAGATTAACAGTAAACGTTTGAATTAAAGTAGGATTATTTATGTTCATACCAACAAACCAAAGTATAATTGCTAAAACTAAAGATAAACTTTTAAGTCCCAAATTTTTAGTGAAAAAATTTTTTACTCTGTTCATCATCATACCACCTTACTTTTTTTTAAATCCGACTTTTTTCTTTTGCAACTTTATTTTAGATTTTTCGTTTTCAAAACTTTCATTAAATTTCAATTTATTTTTTAGGTCTTCCTCAGAAACATCAATGATAAGCTCACCCTTATGTGCAAAACTAAGTTTACCTGTTTCTTCTGATACTATTATAACATAGGCATCTGTAGTCTCTGACATACCAACACCCGCTCTATGTCTTGTACCCAAAGCTTTGTCAATTTGATTTTTAGTAAGAGGAAGTATACAGCTAGCAGCAGAAATACGATCTTTACGAAGTATGATAGCACCGTCATGTAAAGGTGTTTTATCCTCAAAAATATTAAGTATAAGCTGACTTGATACTTTACCATCAATTTCGATACCAGTTGCAATATAATCACGCAAATTAACATTTTGTTCAATAATAATTAAAGCACCTGTTCTTGATTTACCCATTTGTTTAGCTGCTATAACAATTTCGTCAATAGTCTTTGAAACAATCTCAGGTTTTTTATCCATCAAAATAGTAAATTTACTTGAACTACCAACGTGTTCAAGTGCAGAACGTATTTCAGGTTGAAAAAGTATAATCAAAGCGATAACACCAACACTTAAAGTATTATTAATAATCCAAGTGATAGTATACAGTTGAAAAACATAAGCAAAAAAGTAGAAAGCAAGTAAAACAAGTACCCCTTTAAAAATTGTCCAAACACGAGTACTTTTTACCCATATAAGTAAATAATAAATTAAAACTGTAACAAAAAATATATCAACTAAATTAGAAATAGATACTTGAGGGATACTAAAAAAATATAAATTTAAGTCACTAAAAAAATCTCTTAAAAAACTCATAATATCCTCCCAAAAATTAATATTAATCTATTTTATTTTCCTTTTTGTTCACGAGCCAAAGTATTGATTTTTGCCATATCCACACTCATATCACGCTTTTGTTGTATGTTTCTCTTAGATTTATTTTTCTTAACGATGTATCGTGGAATAATTTTAACATAATAATAGTTTTCGCCGTCAAAAAACTGAACTTTTTCCGGTGAGTTATAGTCAAGAACAACTTTGAAAAACTGCATAACAAATGCAACTAAAGTAGAAAAAATAAGTCCAAGAAAATATACGATAACACTACCTTCAAAGTTTGTAAATAATACAATAAATATAGTACCAACAAAATAGATAATACTAGCACATATTAAAGATATATAAAAGTTATATTTTATACTAAATCTATTTATAATATTAATAGCCAAAACACCAGCACAAATAACAAAAGCAATATAAATCCAATCAGTATTTGACAAAATACCTGTAATAACTCCGGAAAAATCACTAAGAACGCCATCTACATTTTCAAGCACTTCCCCTACATCAACGGCAACCATACTGGCATTAGCTGAAGTAGTAACGAAGTTGAATATGTAATAGATAAAAGCACCAAATCCAATAGCTATAACACTTGTAGGAGAAAAGAAAATCCCTGCAATAAAACCTGCTAAATATGGCACCTTAAATAAAAAGGCAAAAAAAGTAACAAGTATCAAAATATTTTCACGTGTAGCAACTCTAGCATACATAAAGTATATACATAAAAGTATAAGTACAACAATAATATCAAGAGCTAAATATTTTGAAAGACCTGCCGCAACAAAGGCTAATATAAGACCAAGGGTTAAAGTATTAGAACAAAAAATAGCAAATGCAACACAAGCAACATAAACTAAAATGCCCTTAACACCAGTAAATAAAAAAGATAATTTTTCATCATATAACCCGATATCCAAAACAAACTTAAATACTATACTATAAAAAATAATTTTAAGCATAGTGTTGTAAATATCTTCGTGTTTTTTATAATAATATATAAGTTCTTCTCTTATCTCAAGTAAGTTTTCCATAAAACACCTTTCGCTTAAAATTCAGCGTCATTTCTTTCTTCATTTGACATTGAATTTTTTTCTTCTTCTGTTATTTTGTTTATTTTATCAAGAAGTCTAGAATAGCTTTCAACTCTTTTTTTACTATTTTTATATTCACTGCTATACATGAAAGTACCAATAATCGTATATAAAATGATTACACCGATTAAGTAATAAACTATAGCCATATAGTTATCTCTTAAATATAACACCATTTCTTCTAAACCGATTTCAGCGTACATATCAAGAAAGTAAAGTATCATTAGCAAAAAAGCACCTAGTATAGCAAAGGCTCTAGTCCACATATTTTTAAGATATACAAAATCGCTTCTATAATAGTTGCTGTTTTTTATATCATCTTTTCCATATTTTTTTTCATATAAAGCAAGTTGCGACATTAAAACTATTTTTTTAACGTTCATATATTTATCCTTATCTTAATATTTTTTATACTTCTCAATTATACCATAAAAATGTATTCATTATCAATGAGTTTTTCAAAATTGAAACTCTAAAGTTTAACAGTAGAGTTATAAAAATCTTCAGCTTCTTTTTTAAGTTCTCGACTACCTTTTCGATACATAATAGCTGAAAGGATAACACTTAATAAGTCAGCTAAAGGAAAAGCAAAAAACAAAGCATAAAGTTTCATTTCATCAGGAACAAATAAAGGTAATATATAAATTAGTGGTATTAAAAATAATATTTGTCT
Organism: Lachnospirales bacterium; assembly: GCA_047974615.1. GTDB lineage: Bacteria > Bacillota > Clostridia > Lachnospirales > CAMZNU01 > JBKEBX01. The sequence continues at coordinate 7,197 of JBKECM010000205.1, read as the reverse complement.
ACTTACAGCAGTAATAAAAGCTTCTTTCGCCTTTTTAAGTGCTTGAAAGTAACAAGAAACAACAATTTGAACTGAAATAATAGGTAATACTAATAAAACGATACGTAAAACATTTTCACCCATTTTTACAAAAGTTGCATCACTATTAAATATATTAATTATAACACTTGGTGTTGCCATAACAAGTGCCCATACTGCAATAAAATATATGGTAACAACTTTAATACCAAGCTTAATAACATCAAATATTCTATCATATTTTTTTGCACCATAGTTATAACCTATTATAGGTTGCATACCTTGAATTATACCAAAAGATGGCATAACAACAAACATAACAACTTTATTTATTGTCCCATATACGGTTTGAGCGAGTTCTCCGCCCTTTTCTACACCTGTCAAATCTCCATACTTAAGTAGTAATGAAAACATAACAACAGCAATAAGACTGTTTATAAAGTTTCTTACAAAACTAGGAAAGCCAACTTTTAAACATTCAGCCATAACTTTAAAATCAATAATAAATTTTTTCAAAGGAACATTTATCATAGTTCTTTTCTTATTTACTAGATATAAAACGTAAAATATAGCAGATGCTTGTCCTATAGATGTTGCAATAGCAGCACCTTTAACTCCGAGGCCAAATCCAAAATCATATATAAAAATAGGGTCAAGTACAAGATTAACACCAACACCAATTAACATAACAATCATTGATGCACTAGCATTACCTTCTGCACGAAAAATATTTGTTGACACATAAATATTCGTAAAGGCTATATTTCCTATAAAAATAACACTTAAATAATCTTTTGCAAGTTGTCTTGATCCTTCTTGTGCATTATATAAGTCAAGTAATTGTTCAATAAACACGTTACCGAATATTAAAAACAAAATGGCAACAATGGTAGCAAGAGCATAAGCTGAACCTATAATGTTTTGAACCTTTGAAAGGTCTTTTTTACCTAAGTACACTGAAATAACAGCCCCAGAACCAACAGCAATCCATAAAGAAATAGCTGCCATAATATTTTGTATTGGAAAAGCAATAGATAATGCATTTAAAGCATTTACACCGTCAATGCTATTTCCAACAAACATAGTATCAACTAAATTATACAAAGCATTAACAATCATACCAATAATTGCAGGTGTTGCAAGTCTAAGTAATAATTTATTTATAGGCTCACTGCCCAAACGGTCACTTTTTTCCATAATTAACTCCATTTATTTTTTCTTCTTTTTAATTATATCATAAACCCTATGTAAAATCTATTTTTTTTTGCCTTCTTTATCCAAATTGTAACAAAGTTGTAATAAAAAATTAAAATACTTTAATTTACTGAATGTTTTAAAAAATATCATTCAATTTTATAATACTATTCAAAATATTGTATTCCCATTGCAAAAACACGTATTTTGTGCTAAAATTAAAGTATTAAAAGATATGGTATATTGGATATTTTTTACCTAAACAAATTGTAGGGAATTTGCTTTTAATAAATAAGGAGGTTGTTGTATGGATGCAGTAAACAACGTATTAATTGGTGTAAATTACACCAAACCAAAAAGGGAAATTGTAACAGATACTCCACTACCTGTTACATCAAAACCAAAGTTGAAAACTATTAGTGTAAATAGTCCTTCTTTGGAAAAAATGCAAGGCACTGAAAGTTCTACATCAAAAGAAACTTTTACAGTTGCAAGTTTTAGCCAAGTTGAAAAGGAAGTTGAAGACAAAGTTAAAACAAATGTAGAAAGAAACTCTATAGTTACTCATAACAATAGAGAAAAAAACACTAAAACAGTATCAACGCAAAAACTCGAAAAAGAAAATAGAGCATTAGATTTTAACAATGCTCGACGAGAAAACAGAGAAAAAGATATGACAGTAAGTAAAAATAGTACAACTTCAAAAAACAATGAAGAATACTATGAAAAGTTAAGAAGTACTGACGGTGACGTATTATTATTAAGTGGAAATAATTATTAACCTAAAAAAAGTTGTGAAGAGTTAAATACTCTTACACAACTTTTTTTATTACATTATTTTTTTGGTGTTGCCCATTACCGAGAGTGCTGATAAAGGATAGAAAAAAATATTACTGCACAAAAATTACGCTCGACTTAATGATTTGCTTTGCAAATCATATGGCATGTAGCATAAAATTAGCACTCATTCCTATGAAGGTGCTGAATTGCAGTTAGAAAAAAATTAATTTAGGAGTTTTTCAATAAGATAATATTAATTTTTTCTTTTTGACTTTATCAGCACCTTCTTCTTCGCTGATTTTATGCTATCTCACTATTTTTGTGCCATTGTCATTAGTAATATTTTTTTCTTTTTTGACTTTTTCAGCACCCTCCCCATTACCTATATTATTGTAAATAATTTACAATGCTTTCAGAAAAATCATTATATAAATCTTCACGCATATATTCCATAAGTCTGTTACATAAAGCAGCAGCTTGTGCTTTAGAAAGCTTTTCTTTAGGGTTAAAATTACCGTTAGAATCTGGGGTAATAAGACCTATTTTGTGTGCTACATAAATACTATTTTTCGCATATTCAGAAATTTTATTGTTATCTACAAAAGGAGTAACAGTACTTGGCTCAATACCTAAGTTTTCAAGACCAATACTACGCATAATTATAGTTATAGCTTCTTCTCTTGTAACAGGTTCATCTGGATAAAATTGTGCAGTATTTTCTTGTCCAACAATAAGTCCATTTTTATAAGCAGTCATTATAACGTTATAATCATTTCTTTCAGATGTAACATCTGGAAATAAGAACGTTACAGTGTTTTTAGCCTTTTTAGGAACTTCCACTTCTAGTTTAATAGAGTTAACTATCATTTCTACATAGTCACTTCTTGTTATAGCCTCATTAGGCTTAAACAATTCCGGCACACCTGTTAAAACTCTAAGTGCAAACAACTTTTGAATATCTGAGTATGCCCAATGTCCTTTTAAAGAAGGTATTTCTGTAGGTATAAGTTGCTCAAAAGTACTTGGTGTAATAATACTATCTGTACCTTGATCATCTAATAAATAATCACTTGTAGGCTTATTTGTAATAGTATAGTTAAATCCAGCAACATTATTTAAAATTTCTCTATAGTTTCCGCTATAGCTTATTAAACTAGGTTCATTTGTATTCCAAATCAAATCCTTTTCAGCCATAACAGAAGGACGAATTTGATATTCATACACTTCGTCACCACGTTCAACAGTAACATCAATCCTATGAGTTTCTGTATGAGAAAATCCTGAAGTATAACCATATATACGACCAACTTGCGTTACTTTTACTTCTTCATCATCTAACATATAGTAAGCGATAGAAGTTAAGTCACCAGTGTAATAATTTACTGCTGGCTTTTTATCTTCAACGATACTAAGTTCATAGATAGATTTACTACTATCTAAAACATAAAACTCATCACCTATTATTATAGTTTCTTCCCAAGAATTAACACTATAATCTTTTACAGTACTTTGCCCTACAGTATAGTAGTTAACATCAAAATCGATATCTCTTTCAAGTAACATATCATCTTCACTTGCATTTTCATAAGGTTCTACTATATAACTTACACTACCTATACCACTAATAGTTTCAGTACTATAAGTAGTAGGTTCAACTTCCTCAAAGTCTTTTTCGATTTCTATCTTTCCTTCAAAAATTTCCGGTTGACCAGTTATGAAAAACATTTCTTTATAGTCAAGATAGGCATAATCCTCATCTACGATATCATTTAAAGTTTCAGTAGTTTTAGGTAATTTTCTACCACTAGAAATACCACTAAAAAATCCCATATCACCTACTTCAGCGAAAACGCTTTGGGATAACACACAACAACATAAGGTTGTACAAATTATACTTCTAAAAAGTTTCATTCTATTCCTCCACATATCCAATATAAGCAGTTATTGATTGACCACTTGTAACTTCTTCACCAACACTATTAGTTAAAAATCTAATTTCTTCGCCTTCATTAACCTTACTTATATCTATGATTTGACTATCTTTTACGACAACATTATTTTGTGCTAAAGCTACAGCAACATAGTTGTTTTCATAGGATACACTTTTCCATGTGTTAGTATCTCTGTCTAAGTAAGTAGCATCTTTAAGGTATACCACTGTACCTTGAATATCGTAAATAGTACCTTTTATTTCATCTTGCAAATATGGTTGTTCTGCTATTAAAACAACATCTGTACCATCACTAAATATGTTATAAGCTTTATCATATGAAGTAGAAGTTGAAAAATCTCTAAGATCTTCATAAGCAACAACTCCACCTGCCGGATTAAGTATTATTGTATCATAATTGATTAAATATTCTCTTTCCACAGGAGAATATTGCCAATCACCGTTTAAATACATTGACATAGAAGATACTTTAAAAGATTCACCTTCATCAACAGAATAAACACGACCTCTTTGTAAAGTTATAGTTTCGTTGTTTATAGGGTCTTCTATATTTATAACTGCAGCAGTATCTTTATTAGCAGAAATATGAACATAATCACTTGCAAGTACAGAATTTCCATCAACCAAACGACCGTCTTTAACAATAATAGAACTATTTAAAATGTTATAACTTGTAACACCGTCAGATAAACTTAAAGTAGTACCTGTAGACGTTGAAACAAAATCTTTTTCAAGTAAATTATCACGACCATCGTATATAGAAATTTTCTTAACAACGTCACCACCAAAGCTCTTTTCAACAGCAACATAAGTTACGGCATCTGAATTTTTAAGATATCTATTGAGGTAATCTAAATTTACTTGTTTGTCATTATGATATATTTCAAGATTTTTTCTAACAGACAACTTTTCAAGTTGACTATAGTTTGCCCATGACGTACTCGTTAAATCCATAGCATTTCTTAAAGAAATAGTTTCTTGAGCTAAATCAACACCACCAAAATCACCTTTATATATAGTTGAAATAAGTCTTGCTTCACCTTCGAGTATTATTTCTTTTACAGTTTCCATATAAACTCCGGGAGATAAAACTGCGTAGTTTACTAAAAATTTAAGATAATCACCATTATGAATTTCATAGGGTTGAACCATTTTTCCTTCTTTTAAAATGATAATATCAGAACTTACGTTAAACATACTCGTAACACCGTTATCATACTCAACCATTAAGTTAAAATACTCGCCATTATCTACAGAGCTTACAACTTTGCCATATCTCATAATATAGTTTGTACTAGCACTAATACTATCTATAACTGTAGGATCATCTTTATTTGTTTTTAAAAAAACTAAATCTCCTGCTTCAACTTGGTCAATAGTAGTATCTCTTGAGTCATAGAGATTAGACTCAAACATTTCATCATAATAGCCTACAGAGTCACTACCATAAAAACCTTGTTTCTCTACTATTATTTCATTATCATAGTAATTATATACTTGTATTGTTTTCTTGCTTGTATAAAGTCTAAGATAACCGAACTCAGAGTTATTTTCAAGTACAACACCTTGCACCTCTGCATCAACAATAACGTCCCCAACATATTCGATTTCATATACAACGCCGTTTCTCACAGAAACCTTAACTAAGCTACCTTCTGGAACTTCAGCTTTATTTATTTTTTGATGAAAACCATCAATTAAAAAGATTATGCTATTATCTACGATTAAACTTTCACTTAAAGGATAATTTTGGGAGTTTTGTCTATCCATTTTCAAAGTTATAGTTTTATTTGTAAAGTCTATATTATATATTCTACCCTCACTTGTAGTAACAACATTTGAAGATGTAACATTTATATAGTATACCTTATCAGTAACCTCATCAACGATATATTCTACAGTATCACCTTCTTCAAGAATAGTAATAGGATTAACTTTACCATTTTTATATACAGGAGTATTAAGATTAAAAGTTTGAACAACATTATCACTATTAAGATAATTTCTTATAATATCTACTTTACCATCATTATCACGTATATAAAAATCTTTTAAAGAAAGTTTATCATCGGCATTATTTTCTTGATGAACTTTTATACCTCCCACAAACCCTGTTTTTTTAATTAAAAGTCTATGGTCTAAGTATATTTTATCAATATTAGCTAAATAACTAGAAAACTCACCACGTGTAACGTTACTTAAAGGGTTAAAAGTACCTGTAGCATTAATTATTCCAAGGGATACAACATCTTCAACTTCATCTAAGTATGAAGAATTAATGTTATTAAAATCTGAAAATTGGTTAACACTTTGTACTGTTTGCTTGTCAAGAGCATCAGGACCAATAAACGTTAAAAGGTGACCTATCCAAAAAGCAAGTTGTTCTTTAGTAGCTGGGTCATCTTTAATAAATCCAGTTTCAGGGTTTATTACACTTTGATCTAAAAGTTGAGCTTGTGTACGCTGTTGATTAGTTAAATAACCATTTTGTACGGCAATATCAATAAAACCAAGCTGAACTAATTCATAGTTAGATAAAGTAGGAAAATTATTACCTAAAGCATCAACACGCGCTAAAGCTTCGCTTTCTAAACCTTGCATTCTAATAATGCTAATTAAAGCTTCTATGTTAGTAACATTACTATTAGGTCTATAGTTGCTACCACCACCTTTAACTACATCTAACGCACCAAGTCGAGTTATTTCTTCTCCATATGTATGGTTAACAGTATCAGCAAAACTTAAATTACTTATAAGTGTATTTCCATTTTCAAAACCAGTGTAAGCAGCTGCGACAGTATCGTTAAAGATGAGCCTATCATAAGGGATATAAATATCCTCTGCCATTACATATGTAGTAGAAGTAATAGCTATTGTTAAAGTGAGTGCAACGCACTTTTTAAATGCACTATAAATACCGCTTTTTTTAATCATAAACCCTCCAAATATAATTATATTGATTTTATTTTCTATATTTATATACTTTTTATACAAAAAATTTATTTTATTAATAAAAATTTAAACTTTCAATATTAAGAAAACTCTAATATCGCTAAAATTAATTAAGCCATAAAAGAGTTTTGTCATTACTTATTTAAGGCAACCTCTAAAAACCCCATTATTTTTAATTTTTTATAAATTTTCAAAATTTCTGCGTCAGCTTCTCCTAGCAGAAACACGCTGTTATGCGTTGTCGAAGCTTTCTTGAACTATTTAAAATTTAAAAGAAAATTAAATCAAGCGAGTTTTTAGAG
>JBKECM010000139.1:0-1996 GCA_047974615.1 Lachnospirales bacterium | reverse complement strand
TTAAGCATCTGCCAGGCAGTGCGACCTTACGAACAAGCAAAACAACGATTTTGCGTTAAGTGAGTAAGGAAAAAATTGAAATTATCTTATTGAAAAACTCCTAAATTAATTTTTTTCTAACCTTTGACAGCACCTTCGAAAGAAGGAGTGCTAATTTTATGCGACATGCAAGATGATTTGCAAAGCAAATCATCAAGTCGAGCGTAATTTTTGTGCAGTAATATTTTTTTCTATCCTTTATCAGTAGCCTCGTCATATAATATAGTGCTTGTTATTATTTCTTGTTAAAGGTATAATAATAAAGACTCGGCAACACCTAAACCATATCATTTACTTTGCCATAATGTATGGGGAAAAGTTGCGAAGAAATGCAAACATTTGGATATACTAAAGGGAAACTATTAAGGTGACCTCTAAAAACTCGCTTGATTTAATTTTATTTTAAATTTTAAATAGTTCAAGAAAGCTTCGACAACGCATAACAGCGTATTTCTGCTAGGAGAAACTGACGCAGAAATTTTGAAAATTTATAGAAAATTAAAAATAATGGGGTTTTTAGAGGTTGCCTTAAGTCAAAAATTAGTGTACATTTAGTATACGTTAAAGTTTGATGTTAGCCATTCCTTGAAAGTATCACATTTTTAAGTATTTTAGATTTATACATAAATCTTAGTATAATTGCATTTTGTAATGATGTCATTTATTTGAGAAAATATAAAAGAATAAAATAAGAAATATACTGAAAACAAAGATAATTTAAATTTTACATAATTAATTAAATATTTGTTTAAAAATTTATTTATCTAAATCTTTTTAGTATCTATAGGAGGTTGTATGCAAATATTAGTGGCTGGCGGACTTGGGTATATTGGTTCTCATACAGTAGTTGAATTAATAAATGAAGGATATGAAGTTGCTATAATTGATGATTTGTCTAATAGCAATATTGAAATTCTTAAAAGTATAGAAACAATTACAACTAAGTCTCCAATTTTTTATGAAGTTGACTTGAAAAAATATGATAAAGTAAAAGAAATATTTAAAAGTCACAATTTTACGGCTATTATTCATTTTGCAAGTGCAAAGTCTATAGGTGAGTCTGTTGAAAGACCTTTATTTTACTATGAAAATAACCTTATGACTACAATTAATTTATGTAGACTTGCTCAAGAATTTAGTGTTAAAAAAATAATATTCAGTTCATCGGCAACTGTTTATGGAGAAAATAAAGTTCCATTTAAAGAAGATATGGAACTTTTACCTACAACAAATCCTTATGGTGAAACTAAAGTTATATGTGAAAGAATACTTAAAGACTTTGCAAAAATTAATAAAGATATTTCAATTTCTATTTTGAGATACTTTAATCCTGTAGGTTCTGAAGACAGTGGAATGTTGCAAGAAAGACCAAAGGGTGTACCGAGCAATCTTATGCCATATATTACAGAAGTTGCTTGTGGTAGGCAAGATAAATTATTTATATATGGTGACGATTATGACACAAAAGATGGTACAGGAATAAGAGATTATATACATATTTTAGACCTTGCAAAAGGTCATATATTTGCACTTGAAAATGCAAAAGAAGGTATACAAATATATAATCTAGGTACTGGGGAAGGGTATAGTGTTCTTGATATTGTAAAAACTTTTGAAAAAGTTCACAATGTGGTAATTCCATATGAAGTAATAGGCAGACGTGAAGGTGATATTGCAGTATGCTATGCTGATTGTAATAAGGCAAAAAAAGAACTTGGATTTTATACTAAGTACAATCTGGAGGATATGTGTAAGGCTTCTTATAAAAAATAGAGTTATATTAGTTTAACATATTGACCTTAATAGTAATAAATGATACAATGAAATTACATAAAATATAAGGAGTTGTTAAGTAAAAATGAAAAACGATGAATAAAAAATAAGCAAAGAATGGGGTTTCCACCCCAAACCCCGACGAACGTACGACGTTCGATCCGGTAGGTTTGAGAGTTAAGTG
>JBKECM010000104.1:0-16527 GCA_047974615.1 Lachnospirales bacterium | reverse complement strand
TTCTGCGTCAGCTTCTCCTAGCAGAAACACGCTGTTATGCGTTGTCGAAGCTTTCTTGAACTATTTAAAATTTAAAAGAAAATTAAATCAAGCGAGTTTTTAGAGGTCACCTTAATATAAATAACAAATATGCAAGAAATATAACCCAACTACTTATAGGCTCATATATGCTTGTTTTTTTAGGGCTTATTCATAGAGAAAATATGCAACTAACAGGTTTTTGGTATTATTTATTTTTAGGTGTATTTGAAGCTGCTGTAATCCACTACTTTGTTGCAAAAATATTTGGTCCTTTAGTCTTTGGTCGAGGTTGGTGTGGTTATGCTTGTTGGACAGCAATGATTTTAGATTTACTCCCCTATAAAACAACTGAAACAAACCAAGAACCCCCTAAAAAACTATCTCGTACAAAATATATTTTATTTATTTTTTCAATGATTTATGTAGGTGGTTTATTTATTCAAAAAGTTGATAATTTAGAAAAAGTAATGTACATTACATTTATAGTTGGAAATATTTTTTACTATATAATAGGAATAATCTTAGCATACAAACTAAAAGACAATAGAGCTTTTTGTAAATACATTTGTCCTACAACAGTATTTTTAAAGCCAATGAGTTACTTCTCTTTGATTAGAATAAAATGTAACCATAGCAAGTGCATAGATTGTAAAAAGTGTAAAAAAATTTGTCCTATGAATGTTGATATGTTAGATATTTCACGAAAAAGAAAGAATGGTACAGAATGTATTTTATGTGGTCAATGCGTAAAAGCTTGCCCAACAAAAGCATTAAAGTAACCCAAATGGCAACGTTGCAAAATTCAGGGAATGGCACATTGCAAAAGCAAAAATCAAATTTTCATACTTTTGACAAACGCCTGAAATGGCAAAAAACGCCATTTCCACAGTTTTTGTCAAAAGCCGCAAAGCCGTTGTTTTGTAAAGAACCCGACGAACAAGGGTGACGAAGTCGTTTTCACGTAGTGAAAATTTCGATATTAAAATGGATTTTTCTATATTTTGCAATGAAGCCAAATAAAAAAAAGGTTGCAAAATCCCTATTTTGATTTTGCAACCTTTTTTTTATTTTAATATTCTAATATTTTGGCCATAGTAATATAAACTTGTTCTCTTGTTATTAACCCTTTAGGGTTAAAGTCTTTACCTACACCATTCATTATACCTATACTTGTAACATAGTCCACACCTTCTTTTGCCCAAGTGCTTATTTTCTCACTATCACCAAAAGTTAAAGCAGTACCTCTATCATATATTCCTAAAATATTTAAAGTTCTTTTTAATATAGTTGCAGCCTCTTCACGAGTAATTGTGTCTGTAGGTCTAAACTCATTGTTCGAACCAGTAACAAGTCCCATTGATGCACATTGTCTTACAAAATAGCCATCAGTATCAGAAAACGCATCTGCATAGTCATACCCTCTATCTTGTCTAAATTTATCTATAGTTTCATTTGCCTTTTGCTCTATAAGTTTTACTATTAAAACACAAAACTCATCTCTTGTTATATCTTTTCTATATCCACTTTGTAGATACTCTGGTATAATTTCATTATTTATAGCTATATCAACATATTCTTTAGCCCAAGATGAAGGTGTGTTACCGTCTATAACTTGTCCACCTGTTGCAGTATTAACTTCTTTTTGTCTTTCATCTACTACAACTAAAGCAGTAGCAAGACGTCTGCCTGCTGAAGTTATAAACCCATTATTTGGAGTATATAACATACTAGATGCTCCACCGTCAAGACTTATACCGTCAACTGCACCAATAGAAATTAAATAACTTGCAATAGAGTCAAAAGATGCATTGGCAGTACCCATAATAAAAGTACCGTCACTTAAAGTTGCTACATAACTTCTTTGTAAAACAACACTTGCCGTTTGTTTTGAGTCGCTATCATAATATGCGTTATATAATGTGTCACGAACAACATTTACACCGTTTTGTAACAGTACACGACCGCCAGAAACAGCTGTTTTAACATTATTCCATTTTTCAAGGTCATCAGCAACAGATACGGATTTTACATAAGTTTTAACATTAACAGAGTCCCCAACTTCAGGTAAATTTCCCCATTTGCTTACTTCATTTACTGCACCTTCGTTGTATATAAGTAGACTTGCATTTTCTGGAACTGTATAAGAACCACTTTCAGATACACCAGCAATTTTGTTATCTTTTATAGAAAAAATTTTACTTCCTTTTTCCGTTGTTACTGCATATGGAAAGTCAGAAGTTAAAAGACTTATAGCACTATAATCTGTAGCATATGAGCCAACTGCCCACAATCCTGCTTTAAAGTCATTATTAAAAGTAAGTTCAGCTGCATAGTCAACTCTATCAACAAGTATTTCGCCGTCCCACGTAACGCCAACTGCATTTGTTGTACCAAGACCAGTAATTATGTTACCGTCTTTTACTACAGAGCCATATACTAAAGGATAGTTGCTAGGGTATGAAGGTGTACCAATATAATAAGAGTTAAAAAAACCTCCATTTATCCCAGCTACAACTGTAGAATTTCCATCGCTTTCTGGTTGCTTAACTAAGTCACTAGTTTGAGAATCACTATGTATACTTCCATTACTAAGTGCTATGTCTAAGGTGCGATTTGCTTTAGACATATCAACAGTTACAACGTTTCCACCTATACTTGCAGAGCCTACAGTTATACTATCAGCGAAAACACTACTTGTAAAAGTAGTGGAAAAAAATGAAGTTGCAAGTAAGATAGCCATAAACCTTTTTTTCATAAAAACCTCCAAAAGTGCATTATTTTTTAACAGCTTAATCGTACAGATTAAACCACTACCTCTAAGTGTAGCCTAGTTAGCAGTAAGAGCTAATCTTCCGAAGCGTGTGTATTATCCAAATATAATACTTTAATAAACGTTAGTAAGGGTGTTACCCAAGTATACTAATACTTTAGTGTATGTTAGTAAGGGTGTTACCCAAGTATACTAATACTTTAGTGTATGTTTGTAAGGGTGTTACCCAAGTATACTAATACTTTAGTGTATGTTAGTAAGGGTTCAAGCCTTCACTTGAAGGAAGGTCATATAAGTTTAACCCTTATTTTAGATTGTTACATTTTTTTTAATTATTTAAATCAGCAGCACTATTTAAAACATCTTGTGATTTTTGCGTGCCCTTTATTATACTCGGAATATTCTCTACAATATAATCCCATGATATTTTATTTATTCTTGAGTCTATAGGCATTTCTATATTTTCAGCCCTACTAGCCATTTTAACACCATCGTCTAAAGCCTTTGAATCTCCTTCTAGGACTTTAACCTCTGCAGCAGGAGCTCCCCCAACCGTTGCAAATTTTGCTATTGATTCATTACTTGTCATTTCTTCTACAAATTTAACAGCAGCTTCTCTTTTTTCAGGGTTGCCCCAAGCCTCCCTTGTTATATAAAAACCATAGGAAAAACCTCCTATAATATCTGTACTTTCTTTTTTATTCGTTACATATGAAGGAAAAGAAATTACCGTTGTATTTTCTTGATCAGTTATTCCACTTACAAACCAAGAGCCTTCAAGTATCATAGCAGCCTTCTTTTCTTTAAAAAGATTTTTTGCATCTACACTTGAAACTGTTGTTGCATTTGTATCAAAAGCACCCATATCGTTTAACTCAACTAATAAATCTAAAGCCTTTGCCCAACTTTCTGGTGCATCTTCACCTTGTATTAAGTCTTTACTATGTTCCTTAACACCTCCATAAGCAAGTATTAAATGTTCAATCCAGTAGTGTGGCTCCTCAGATAAAGAAGCAGCAATAGGCACAACACCATTTTCATCAAATACTTCTATGGCAGTTACAAGCTTTTCCCAAGTCGTAGGAAGTTCCAAATCATATTCTTCAAACAACTCTGTATTTAGAATAAGCCCTTCCCAAAACCCTCTTACAGGCAAAGCATATGCATTACCATCATCTTCAATCATAAATTTCATAGCATTTTGGCTAATATTTTCACCATATTCAGGATATTTTGACTTTATAGTTTTTATGTCTACAAAATATTCTTCGGTAATAAATTCTTCTGCCTCGGCACCTGTAAAATAAAATAACACATCAGGAATATTTCCTACTTGAAAACCTGTTCGTACAGAAGTCTTCCACTCCTGACTTGAACCTTCCGATTTATCATTTACTTCAATTCCATATTTACTTTCATAGTTTTGTAAAATTTCTTCATAATATTCTGCAGTTTTGTTTTCACCGCCTAACATAGATACTGTATTTAAAACAATATCCTCATCATTTGTTAAACCACTACAAGAAACTAATGTAACTCCTGTTGCAAGTGCTAATATCACTTTTAAAAATTTTTTCATTCTTACCTCAATAATATTATATTTATTTTTATATTTACCCCTTTAAAAGCAAATCAATAGTAACACTTTTAACACCTTTTGTCAAATAATATTGTTTTAAATTTATATTTTTTTATAGTATATTTTTTACAGTATATTTTATAAAAATTGTAGCATTATTAAAGATTTAATGATATACTAAATAAAAAAATATAAAAGTAGTGAATACCAAGGGGCGATGCCATATTTTAACAAGAAATCTATCTACATCAAAAGTGACTATAAAAACTATAATCACTTTAATTTTAAGCTTTTTAGTAGTTCTTCTTATAACTTCAAGTTATATGATTTATTCATATACTTTAGGTATTAATAATATAAAAACAACAGAACAATATCAATATTACGCAAACCAGTTATTAACAGCATCTACAAGTCTATCGGATAACGCATTCAAATATATAGTTTCTGAAGACAAAAGTTATTATGATGCTTATATGACTGAGTTAAAAACAACGAAAACACGTGAAGGTGCAACAAAATCACTTATAGATTTAGGCATATCAAAAGAGGAAGAACTTCTTATTGATAAAACTTTAGAATTATCAAATTATCTTGTACTTACAGAACTTGCAGCCTTCGACTTAATAGGCAACAATATAGAACGAGATGCAGCAACCCTTCTTTTTGATGATTATTATGAAAATACAAAAAAAGAAATAAGTGATAACTATACTAAACTCATAAATGATATTAATTTAAGATTTAATGAAAGTAATGCTAACTCTTTAAAGGTTATTAACTTATTATATATTATAAATATATTTGTCGTTTTCTTAATAGGGCTATTGTCTGTAATTCTTTTAGCAAGATATTTTGATATGAGAAAAGAATCGGAAATTGATAAACTCACAGGACTATTAAATAGAAATAAATATAAAGATAAAATACAAAAACTTATAGACGATAATCCTAATAAATTTGGAGCTTTAATTTTTTGTGATATAGATAATTTAAAATTTATAAATGATAGTTATGGCCATAATGATGGTGATAATTATATATATGCCGTATCCCAAAGACTTAACTTGTTTAATAAATATAATTCTGTAATATCAAGACAGTCAGGAGATGAATTTGTAATATATATTCATGGTTTTGAATCAGTAAAAGAACTAAAAGATATAATTACTATTGAAATAGATATTACAAAAAATGCATATTTTACAACTTCTATGAACACTTTAGAAAAAATAAGATATTCTTCAGGAGTTGCCATTTATCCTACAGATGCAACAAATATAGATGACTTAAAAAAATATGCTGACTATTCTTTAATAAAAATGAAAAAAATTTCAAAAGGCTCAATAGAATACTTTGATAAAATAAATTATGAAACAGGTATTAATGCTTATACTAACAAGGGTCATTTAGATGAGTTGTTTGAAAAGGAACTATTAGACTTTGTTTTTCAGCCTATTGTAGATGCGAGAACATATAATATATTCGCATATGAAGCTTTAATGCGTCCTCAAAGTAAAATTATAAATTCACCTTTACTGTTACTACAACTTGCAAAAGACGAATACAAGTTGGCTAACCTTGAGCGTATTGTTTTTAAAATTGTATTAGAAAAAATCAATGCTAATAAAGATAAATTTAAGGACTCATATATTTTTATAAATAGTATAGCAAATCAAGTACTATCTAATGAAGAATTGCATAATTATAATTTAAAATATCCGGGTATTTTTGAGAAAATTTTTATTGAAGTAACAGAGCAGGAACACGTAAGTGAACAAGTATTAAGCGACAAAACTAATAACTTTAGGAAATATGGGTGTTCTATAGCTTTAGATGATTATGGTGCTGGCTATTCAAATGAATTTACTTTACTTAGTGGCTTGTACGATATTATAAAAATTGATATGAAACTTATAAGAGGTATCGACACAGACCCAAAACGACAAGAAATAATAAGTTCACTTATAAAAGTAGCTAAAATTAGTAATTTTAAAGTTTTAGCAGAAGGTGTTGAATTTGAAGATGAAGCTAGAGTTTTAAAAACTTTAGGTGTTGATTATTTTCAAGGATATTATTTTGCAAAGCCAAGTAGTGAAATTTCAGGCTTACAGGAAGACGTATTGGATAAAATAAAAAATCTATAATGCTACCAACTAAAAATAGGGACTGTCAAGAAACTCAAATTTTATTTAGAGTTTCTTGACAGTCCCTTTTTTATCTTATTACAATGCATAAACTTTCGATTTCTTTTATATTTTTATTTTCAAGAACTTTACAACATTCATTTATAGTTGACCCCGTTGTATATATATCATCAACAATAAGTATTTTCTTGTTTGTTAAATCTAAATCTTCATATAATTTTCTTATAACAAATACATTTTTTAATATTTCTATTCTTTCATCTTTGTTATATTTACTTAGTGCCTTCGTATTTACAGTTCTTTCTAAAATGTCAATATATGGAACTTTTATTATATCACTTATATTTTTCGCCATTATACTACTTTGATTAAATCCACGTTTTCGCAGTTTGTTTTTATGTAAAGGTACAGGCACTATATAATCGAAAGTTTTAAAATATTCCTTATTTTCTATTAAATATTCTGTATACATTAATGCTAAAGCCTTGCACAAACCTTTATTTTCGCTATATTTCACTTCATATATTGCCTTTTTGTAGAAGCCATCATAAGTAAATATACTATGGTTATGATACACTTTACTTTGATGACAAAACCCACACAGTTTTATATCACTCATAGCTTTACTACATATAGGACAACGAATTGTCTTTTTACTTTCTTCAAGTAAAAGCTTTTCACATTTTGGGCATATAAATTTATTTTTGTTTGATTTAAAAAGCTTTTTACAATTATAACATTTAGGTGGATATACCAAGTCTAATAAAAAATCAATTATTTCATTTTTCATAGTTTAACCTAGTATCTTATTTATATCTTTTATATATTTATCTAAAGATGAAAAGCGATTTATTTCTTTATCGTTATCTATCATTTTATAAAAAGTTTCCTTTATTCCTACTAAAACTACAAGGCTTTTCCCTCGAGTTATACCAGTATATAAAAGGTTTCGATTTAACAACATAGGTGGCCCTGAATGAACAGGTATAATTATAACTGGATATTCACTACCTTGAGATTTATGCACGGTTATTGCATAGGATAAATCTAACTCATCAAGATTTGCAAACTCATAATTAACATATTTATTATCATCAAAAACAACTTCTACAACTTCGTTAAAGTCATCAATGTTCGTTACATAACCTTCATCACCGTTAAACACACCCGTACCATTTTGTATTATAGAACCTTTTTTGTCCTTAATAAAACTTTGAATTGTATAGTTGTTTTTTATTTGCATTACTTTATCGCCTACACGCAAAGTTCCACCTCTAAATTCTTTTTCTTTTTTATTTTTTGATGGTGGATTAAGTTGTTCTTGAAGTAGGTTATTTAAGTTCCATACACCTATAGGTGTTTTTTTCATAGGTGTTAATACTTGTATATCTCGCATACTATCGCAATTCATATATTTAGGCAAACGGTTTAAAACAAGGTCGCATATAGAAAGTGCAACTTCATTTATATCTTCTCGATTTACAAAGAAAAAATCTTTACTATCCTTTCTTATTTCAGGATACTTACCTAGATTTATTTTATGTGCATTTATAACTATATCACTTTCCTTTGATTGTCTAAATATTTCAACCAGCTTAATCGTAGGTATAATTTCACTATTTATTATATCTTTTAGAACGTTACCAGCACTTACAGAAGGTAATTGATCTACATCACCTACAAGTATTACTCTTGTACCATGATTTATAGCTTTTAAAAGATGAAACATAAGCATAGTGTCAATCATAGAGGACTCGTCAACTATAAGAACGTCACATTCTATAGGGTTTTCTTCATTTTTTTCAAAGCTTTGATTTTTTCCACTTTCACCAAAACTATAGCCTAATAGTCTATGTATGGTTTGAGCTTCCTTACCTGTTGCTTCTGTCATTCTTTTTGCAGCACGACCAGTAGGAGCACAAAGTAAAACTTCGTTATCCATTTTTTCAAGTAAAGTGATTATAGTTTTAATAGTAGTTGTTTTACCTGTCCCCGGCCCACCAGTTATAACAAGTACACCATGTTGCATTGTATTTAAAACGGCTTCATATTGTGTATCAGCTAAGAAAATATTATTTTCTCTTTGCACTTCTTTTATAGTATCTTCATAGTTTTGTTTATCCAAAACATACTTATTAAGCTCTATAAGTTTTTTTGCTATATAGTTTTCAGCGTATAAATAACTGCTTAAATATACTGCTATATCATTTTCCATCTGTACTTGTGATACAACACTATCTTTTTGTAGCTCTAATATACCGTTTTCGATTTCTTCCTTTGGTAGATTTAAAATATCCGAAGATGCAAAAATCAAATGGTCTTTTAAGCAATATACGTTACCCCTTGCCACAAAGTCATTTAAAGCGTACTTTACACCAGCTTTTATACGAAATATGGAATTTTTATCTATGCCCGATTTTTGTGCTATTTCATCTGCAAACTTAAAGCCCACCCCAAATATATCTTCACATAAAAGGTATGGATTTTTTTTAATTATATCAATACTTCTTGACTTATATTTTTTATATATTTTAGTAGCATAAGTAGGTGAAATATTATACTCTGAAAGAAAAAGGAAAACAGCTCTTTCTTCGTTTTTTTCCATATATTGTTGATTTATACTTGTAGCTTTTGATAAACTTATGCCTTTTATTTGTGTAAGTTTTTCAAACTCTTGCTCAATAACAAGTAAAGTGTCTTCTTTAAACAATGTAACAATTTTTTTAGCTAAAGATTTACCTATACCTTTAATATTACCAGAAGCTAAATAGTTTTCTATACCCTTTACAGAACTAGGCAAAACTTTCTCAAGCTTTGACACTTTGAACTGTTCGCCATATTGATTATGAGTAACAAAACTACCAAATATACTTAAACTTTCCCCTTCTCTTAAAGTCGGAATATAGACTACACATATTACATTTTCATTAAACTCATCAGTTAAACTAAAAACACAATATCCGTTGTCTTCGTTATGATATATTATATTTTCTACTATACCAGTTATATTAAGCTCTTCCATTTTTTAAATCCTTTATATTTAAAACTTTTTTTATAACCATAACAACTAAAGCTATTATAGCTGATATTGAAAGTAATATTAATAACATAAAAATACCTATAGTATCAAGAACAAGTCCTGCAAAATAAACAGCTAAAGTACTACATATACTAGAATATATAGTAATAGCTATACTCATAGCAAAACTAGAGTTTTGTGGCTTAACAGATTTGTATATAGCAAGATAAATCCCCGGCACAAACAAAGCATAACTTAAAGATTGTAATACTTGTGCTAAATATACACTAAATAAACTTGGAAAAATTACCGGTATTATCATTTTTAAAGCAGTAACAGAACAACTGAAAATAAGTATGTTATTTAAATCAAATCTATTACCTATCTTTTTAAATGCTACCATAGCTGGTATTTCAAAAATTGCCATTATAAAAAGAGAAATACCAAGCTCCTTTGTACCTCCTCCTAGTTCTTCAAGTAAAATTGATAAGTAGGTGGAAAAACAAACAGAAGACATAGTAAGAAAAGCAGCAGTAATAACAAGTAAAATATAATTTCTATTTCTAGATAAATCATATACTGCCTTTTTAAAAGTATTTTGCTCAACGGAACTAACTTCTTTTTCTTCTATATGTTCCTTATCGTCTTTTAGTAAAGGATAATTTTTTAAAAATATAACAGATACAAAAAGCAAAGCTAAAAAACCCATTTGCACTATAAACATAAGATGATTTCCATAATTTGCTATAGCTGAACCCATTACAAGAGTTACTAAAGCATAACTTAAAGAGGCAAAGCTTCTAGGTGTGCCAAATTCAACATCATCATATCTTTGACTTATTTTTGTGGTATAGGTTTCAAGCAGTCCTAAAATAGGTCGCTGAAAAATAGAAATGCATATTAAATATATAGCAAGAATAACTTGTGTTTTTGATGTACTTATATATATCATCGTAACAGCTATGCTTAAAGTTATTAAAATGAGCAAGGATTTTTTCATAGTAATAAAATTATCATTCAAAAAACCAATAATTGGAAAGCTAAAGATAATACCTACATTATATAGTAATAAAAACATAGCACTTTCTTTAGACGTGTAACCAAGACTTGTAAAGTAAGCAACTAGAAAAGGTCCAAAGGAAGCTACATATCCTCCGGCAAATGTAAATGAAAGACAGAATTTTTTATTATCCTTTGACATACTCATATGATTACCTTATCCTTCAAAATTTTCGTAAATATACTGTTCAAGTGATGTTTTAATTATATCATAAGAAAATCCACGTCTTAATAAATAGTCGTTAATTTTCTTCTTATCTTTAAATTCATTAAAATCAAGGTTTTTACCTTTTTTATCTATAAGCTTCGAAGCAATTTTTAATTCAATATCATATAAATCATTTTCGCTTTTATAATCTTCTATAATAAATGTTGATACACCTAAACTTTTCAAGTCATAAAAAATCTTTTTTGAACCATATCCACGTAAAGATAACTTATCTTTTACATAAGACTTAACAAAATCATAGTCATTTATATAATTATACTTTTTTAAAAAATTCATTGTTTTATCTATTACTTCTTCATTAACTTCTTTTTCCAAAAGTTTATCATAAACTTCTTTTTCACAACGTATTCTTCTTGATATGTAATTAAGAGCTATAGACTTAGCTCTTTCGTATAAAGTGTCGTTTAATATGGTGTCATATTTTTCCAAAGATAATTCTTGACCTATTTCAAGTTTATAAAATAAAACATCTACATCTGTTAAACCAAAAACGAAAACACCGTTTATATAAATAGAACGGCGTTTTTCATCTTTTCTTTGTATTTGTATATCAGTAATTATCTTTTTATTTTCCATATTATTGGTAAGCTCCACCCAAGTAGTTTTGAGGGTTATGAGGAACCCCGTTTATACGTACTTCAATATGACAATGTGGCCCTGTTGAACGACCTGTTGATCCAGCAGAAGCAATAACTTGTCCTTGACGAACTCTTTCGCCTTGAGATACTTGGAAGCGAGAGTTATGACCATAATATGTTTTAAAGCCATTTTCGTGGTCTATTATTACAAGGTTACCAAAACCACTTTGCCAGCCGGCAAACTCTACATAACCACCATCACAAGCATAAATAGGAGTACCTGTAGGAACAGCTATATCCGTACCAAAATGGTTACCACCTCTTGCACCGAACACGTCAGATATCGGACCTGAAGTTGGCCAAATAAAAGTTCCAATAGCCTTTGTAGGTGGTATATCTAAAGTACCTATTTCCATAATCTGTGCTACAGACGGTACAATAACAACTTCTTGTATAACTTCTCTATTTTTTTCATTACCATCTGTATAGCCTATATCAACAGTAAAGTAACTTTCACCGTCAGAACCTTCTTGTATAACTTGTGACCACGTTTTATATTCTTCAGGATTTTCAATAGTTTCGATATCTCTATATGAAATTCCTTGATATTCCACTCTTTCTGTAGTAACAGTAGAAAGTAAAGGTTTTTCATTTTCAAGACGTAAAATATCACCGATTTGCAAGTAGTTATCTTCACTAAAAGTAGGGTTTAAACCCAAAAGAGTATCAAGAGGCAAGTCATTATCCCATGCAATTTGCCATAAAGAGTCACCTTCTACAACTTCGTGATTAACTTCAACAATTATAGGTTGTCTTAAAGCATCATATACGACTTGAGGCTCTACGTAATTTTTATCTTTACTTACTATTTGTTTAACTTGTACATTTTCTTGGAAACTTATATTAGTTATAGTACCTTCCATTTGTGGTACATTGTATATAGCTTTTATATCTTCTAATATTTTGTTAAGGTCTTCTTCTTCTTTTACTCCACCACCTATTAAAACATTATCTACATATATCCCATAAGATACAAAACTAGGTTGTGACAGTTCATATAAAGTACCTAAAAAACTTTCATACTCAACTAACTGACTTGAAGGTACAAAGCTTTTGTTTTCATAAACAATATCAAGCTTTGGAAAAACAATTTTAACTGGTGCTCCTTCTACAGTTTCTCCGTAGTTTGTAACATCTTCTTTTACTTGATTTAAGTCTACTTCTATACCTGTAACATCAAAAACACCTATTTGCTCCCCATCTATAGAAACATAGGCAATAGTTTTTTTACTAAAATTCAAAACACTAGCCACTACAAGTATAGCAAGTAAAGCTAAAGATGCTCCCACAAAGTATTTTCTATATTTATCTTCTAAGACATAATTTTTAAAATTTTCAAAATATTTTTGTAACATTCAAATCTCCTTTTTGTTTATATACTTTTTAAAACACTTGTATGCTTTAAAAAATACACAAATTTTATATTTAGCTGTTATTTTTTAAAGAAAGAACTGTAAGGAATTAAGGTGCAAAACTTTACAGTTCATTCTCTATAATTAAAATTATTTTTAAATTAGTTTATCATAATAGTTGAAGCAGTTTCTGTACTAGTACTCCAGTATACTGTAACGTTTTGATTTTTTTCTAAGTCATCAGTATAACCTGTAACACCAGTTGATGCATTTACAACAACAGTTTTATTGAAATCCGTAGCTACAGTAACATAACCATAAGCAGTTCTAAGTAAGAAAGTATTTTCTCTTTCATCGATAGATTCAATAACACCAGAAACTGGAGTTTTAACAACTGTGTCATTTATACTTAAAGCTGTAACTTCACTACTTTCAAGAGTTAAAGTAACTTGATATCCTACTTTTAATTCGTATATATCATAATCAGCTTCTTTAATTGTATATGTATTTGTAGTTGAAACAGCATTAATTGAATCAACAGTTGTAGCAACAGTTATTGTGCCAAAATGCTCATTTATAGCTATTTCTTTAATTATACCTTTAACAGTAGTTTTTGAAGTCATAGTAGCACTAGCAGTTAAAACTGTATTATAATCTAAAGAAAGTGTAATACTATCTCCTATTCTTATACTATCAAAAGAAGATGATGAACCACCTCTTACATATTTTGTGCTAGTTGTAACTTTATAGTCTGTAATTTTTTCAGTTGTTCTATCTTTAACAGAAAGATAATAGTTGTCTACAGAATCGTATTTCTTTTCTACTAAAACACCACTTACTTGTGAAAATCTAGTATGTGATTCGATTGAATATACTTTATTATTAGAAACAAGTACCGTTGCATAATCGTAAGGATTTAACTGTCCTAATAAAACTTTATTGCCATCGTGAGTTATATTAGCATTGTTTAAAACATTGTAGGTTACTGTACTAGTTGTAACTTTACCTGAAGAGCTTGTACTTGATACTTCTAAAGTGATAGTTCTTGATGCCTCATCAAAACCTGTGTTATGAGAAACAATAGCACCTGTTACTTCTTTTGCATCAGAAGGTATAACAAGTTCTGTAGTAGAACCAGTATCTGTAGTTGTTCCAGTTCCAGTACTTGTTCCAGTATCTGTAGTTGTTCCTGTTCCAGTATCTGTCGTAGGTGTTGAAACTGAAACTGCACGTAACGTTACAATACCAGAGTTATTTTCAATTACACAAGAAACAGTCATACCTTTAGTAAGCTTGTCTATAGTAGTAGTTTCGTTATTTAAAAATAAAGAACCTGTTGACTTTAACACATAAGACTTACTTGTGTTATCAGCCCCTTGAATAGTAAAAGTTTTAAAAGCTTGATTTACATCTGTAATAGTACCTGTAACAACTGTTAATTGAGAAGTAGTCCCCGTTCCAGTACTTGTTCCAGTTCCAGTATCTGTACCAGTACTAGTACCTGTACCAGTTCCTGTGCTTGTTCCAGTACCATCAGGATTTACACCATTAATTTTTGTATCAACGTTGTAAAGTATAGTAGCCATTTCAGCTTTTGTAACATTGTTATTTGGATTAAACTTATTTTCTGAATCTCCTGAAATAACACTTTTTGAACGTAAGTAGTAAACATATGATTTACGACTTGCAGCAATAGAGCTGTCGTCAGCAAATTTTGTAAAGCTAGTTAAAGCTTTTGCTTCTGACTCTTTACCTAAAGCTTTTACTAAGTAGTAAGATAAATCTTCACGAGAAGGATTTACAACTTTTTCAGTATTTGTTTCTGTCTTAATAACAAACTTGTTTAAATCAGTATCTGCTAAGATACCTTTTTCTAAAAGATAAGCTATTTCTCTATTTGCAGAAGTATTCCAAAGAGAAAAACTGCTATATTGACTTATAAATGTTTTATGTTTTTCATAAATCGTTTCTTGGTTAGAAAGATCAGCAGTTGTTGCATTTACACCAGTTTTAAAACCGGCAACACGAGCAATAATCTTTGCCATCTCAAAAGGATCAATCTTTTGATTTAACTCAAAAGCTCCCTCTGTATTGCCACTCATATAGCCTGCATCTGTAACATAATCAATTTGTTTATATGCCCAATGATTTGTTGGTACATCACTATAAGAGTTCGCAAAAACTTGAACACTTGGAAGTAACAACGTAACGCTTAAAACTAAAGTAATTATAGTACTTAAAAATTTAATTTTCTTCATAAAATTTTCCTTTCATATTTTTTATTTATATGGATATATCACCATATGTATTGCATCATATCAATTTTATGATAAAATCAAATAAATTGCAATAGTATATTCATTTTTTTAATAAATATGTAACATAAATATGAACATTATATAAAAAAGAAAAATTTCCCCTTAATTTATAGGTGTAAAAATATCTAAAAATTCTAAAGAAACACTTGATTTTTCAAGTTCGTCTTGACATTTTTTAGCCTCATATAAATCATTAAAAATTCCAAAAACTGTAGAACCAGAACCACTCATTAACGCATTTATACAATGATTATTTAATATAATTTTTTTTACATCAGAAACTTCAGGATAAAGTTTTAGTGTAACATCTTCAAGATTGTTACATAACTCCCTTGAAACAAGGGTTATATCTCTTGTTTCAAAAGCTTCTAAAAGCTTTTCAAAATTAGGGCGTTTTTGTATATCCTCAACTTTAAAATTTTGAAATACAAACTTTGTTTCCACACCTACAGTAGGTTTAACTACTAAAATATAACAAGGTGGCATATCCTTAATAGGTGTTAAAATATCACCTATACCCTCAGCAATCATAGTTTCATTATGTAAACAATAAGGTACGTCAGCCCCAAGCTTTGCACCTATTTTTTCAAGTTCATTTATTGAAAATGACAAATTAAACATTTCGTTAATAGCTATTAAAGTTGTTGCACAATCGGAACTGCCACCACCAAGTCCTGCCTCTTTTGGTATTTTTTTATCTACTGTAACATCTACATATATTTCTTTGTCAGAAGCCTTAGATAAAGCCATAATGCTTTTATATATAAGATTATCCTCTTTGTTTGATATATGCACATCACTATGTATATTTATTTCCTTTTTATTGTTTTTGCTAAAAGTTAATTTATCACAAAGTGATATTTTTTGCATAATCATTTTTAAGTTGTGATAACCATCTTCCCTTTTATCAAGTACTTCAAGGGCAATATTTATTTTAGCATAAGCATTATATGTATAACTTTTTTCCATATTTTTTCTTCTTTCTATTAGGATATATGATAATTACTTACATAACATTTTATGTTATTAGTATACACATATATCGAAAAAAGTAAATGGCATAAATAAGGAAATTTTGTAACTTCCTATAACTGAACGCCATATTTCGTAGGGTGCTGAAAAAGTCAAAAAAGAAAAAAATATTACTAATGGCAATGGTACAAAAATAGTGAGATAGCATAAAATCAGCGAGGAAAGAAGGTGCTGATAAAGTCAAAAAGAAAAAAATTGATATTATCTTATTGAAAAACTCCTAAATTAATTTTTTTCTAACCTTTGACAGCACCTTCGAAAGAACGAGTGCTAATTTTATGCGACATGCAAGATGATTTGCAAAGCAAATTATCAAGTCGAGCGTAATTTTTGTGCAGTAATATTTTTTTCTATCCTTTATCA
>JBKECM010000064.1:0-18261 GCA_047974615.1 Lachnospirales bacterium | reverse complement strand
TTCGAACCAACATAAACCTCATTCCCACCTCCAGCTTTTATTTCACCAGTAGAAATATCATAAAATTTAAGTGTATGTATGTTATTACTCATATCATATACACCTTTATTTTCAAAAAGTATTTGTGAGCTACTTATAAGTTTAACTTCTTCACTTATAAAATTACCGAGAACAGTAACTTCCAGAGCAACATTGTCATCAATAACAATATTACACAACATACCACTTAAATCTTCTTCAATACCATCCTTAACTTTATAAATTCTATTAACACCACCAGTAAAAATGCTAATGCTTTCTTTATTGTTATCTAAAATATAAGCAGATTTAATAGTGGGTGTTTTAGAAGTAACTTCTGTTGCGAATATTATTTCATCATCTTTTATTAGCAGTTTAACGGAATGATTTAAAAGGTTACTATAGTTTAAAAAACTTATTTTTTTTACACCATAATCTGTAATTATATTTTCTAAAGGTATTTCATTATTCTCCTTATTTGTAGCAAGAATAACTTCTTCACTATAGCTTAAACCAAAATCTTCGGTTATGTTGTTTTCAGCCATACTTTCTAAAACTTTAACCCATAGCTTAGAAAAAAAACCATAGCTTATTACTTTATCCTTATTGCTTTCATCTAGCTTAAGAGTAAAATCATTTTGGTTAAGGCTTAATAAAACAATATTTAAGTCTTCTAAAGTAACATTTTTATATATATCAAAATCTTCTTTAACTTCAATAAGTTTATTTTCAATTAAAATAGCAAAAAAATTATATAATTCATCATCTTTTGAAATATTACTAACTACAATTTCTGATTGAACGCCAACTTTTTCCATTTCATTCTTATCATATAAAGACAAAGCAATAGTTCGTACCATTTCATCATAGGTAAGAGCTAAGTCATCACCTATATAACCTACCTCAGCTTCAATTTCTATATTTTGACTTTCACTTATATCTTTTTCTTCAAAAACAGAAATAGGAGTTTCATTTTTTACTTGACAACTCCCTAAAACAAATATAAAAATCGTAATTATAAATAAAAAAACTATTTTTTTAAACTTAAGTGTATACATATAAACTCTCCTATTTTGTATTGACCATATTAAATATATCAATATAGCCTTTTATAAAAATATATGTACACAATGGACAAATTATGCTTTTTCTAAAAGTGCAATTTGTTTTTTAATATTTCTTTTTTCCGTAAAGAAAAATAATATATTTATAAATATACCTTTAAGCATACAACTAATAGTCATCGTCCACCAAACGCCGTTTATGCCAAGAATATCATCTTGACTTAAAAAAAGTGCGAGAGGTATTCTTATAAGTACAAAAATAGCATTACTGACAGAAGAATAAATAGGTTTAGAAAAGCCTAAAAATGCACCAACCGTAACGATTTCAATACACATAAAAAACTGTGCCAAACTACCAATACGCATATAATTTCCACCGATTTCAATAGCAGAAGCACCAGTCAAAAATAAACTTATTAAACTTTTACCAAAAAAGAAAAATACTATAGCATTAAAAGCACCTAAAATTATGCCATATACAAGAGTTATATTAAATCCCTTAAGGGTTCTATCTAGTTTTTTAGCACCAAAATTTTGTCCTATAAAAGTAGAAATAGCAACACTAAGACCACCTGCAGTCATCCATGATATAGCTTCAAGCTGAGTTCCTATTTGTTGCACAGCAACAGCATCAGTACCAAAACTTGAAACAATATTAGTTACAAACATAGACGTTACAACAAAAATACTCTTATATATAAAATTAGGAAATCCTATTTTAATTATATTTTTAGTTGCATTAAAACTATATTCTATCTTGTTTTTTATAAACTGCCCCTTCAAAGCAAATAAAAACATAATAGTTGCAACAACAGAAGCTAAAGAAGTAGCAAGACCTGCCCCAACAATTCCTAGATTTAAACCAAAAATAAAAATAGGATCAAGTATCATATTAGATAAAAGACCAATACTATTTACTATGAAGGTTATTTTTGTATTACCTCTAGCATGAAAATTACCAGTAATAACAAAGTTTAAAAACATAAATGGTAAACCTAAATTAGCAGTAACAAGATATTTTATACCATAATCAGCAACAGTAGGAGTGAGTTCATATAAACCGATATAAAAACTACCAAAAATTACAGCTAAGGTTACAAGTACACAAGCTACTGCAACAGTAGTTATCATACCACTTTTAGCATACAAATCTGCTTCTTCGCTTTTTTCTTCACCTATTAATGTAGAAACTTTAACTTGGGTTCCGATTTCAAACAAGCTACCCATCTCGACAAAAAGCCAAATGAGTAAACCACTAACACCGATTGCAGCAATAGCCTCATCGCCGATACCCTTTTTCATCCAAAACATATCAACAAAATTATTAATCATTCTAACAAAACTAGTTACCATAACAGGTAAAGCAAGAGCAATAATTTGTTTTTTAATATTTCCAGTTGTTAAATTTTTAGTTTTCATTTTTCAATAACCTTATAAGATTTATTTTGAAACTTCTCTTTATTTTTTACTTAATAGTTTTTCCACAAGAATTTCTTTTGCACATTCTTCAAGAGTATTATCCAAATAATCTAAATCTATTTCTTTCTTATATTTTTTATACAAAGCTTTTTTTATGAGTTCATCAGCAAGTAAAGGATTTTTTGCTAAAAGCGATCCGTGTAAGTAAGTTCCGACAGTATTTTTATATCTTACACCTTCAAAGCCATCTTCGCCGTTATTACCATTACCATATAGTACCTTTCCAAGAGGTTTAGCTTCGTCTAAAAGATAAGTCAATCCACCATGGTTTTCAAAGCCCACATAAGTATTTTTATTTTCTAAATCTTCTATAATAATGTCATTTATAAAACGACTATTCCCTTGCTCTGTTTTTATAGGCAAAATTTTAAGACCTTCAACAACATCTCCCTTAGCAGTAATGTAATGCTCACCTAAAAGCTGATATCCACCACATATTCCAATAAACACACCATCTTCTTCGATATATTTTTTTATATCCTCTGCCTTTGCCTTTAAATCTTCAGATACTATACTTTGTTCAAAGTCTTGTCCACCACCAAGTAACACAATATCCATTTCATTATATAAAAAATCATCTTTAAGCTTCACATTAAAAAGATTAACTTTTATACCACGTTGTTCACATCTATATTTCAAAATCAAAATATTACCAAAATCCCCATATACATTAAGTAAATCTGGGTACAAATGGCAAAAATTAAGTTCATAAAAATTTTCCAAAATAACCCCTCCTAAAATATTTTATCTAAGTGACCTTTAGTAACTAAAAACTTTCTAAAATCTAACATAGCAGTATATGTAGTAAAAAGAAAAATCATTTCATTTTCATCATTTACTATATTATCATA
This sequence comes from Lachnospirales bacterium, assembly GCA_047974615.1. Classification (GTDB taxonomy): domain Bacteria; phylum Bacillota; class Clostridia; order Lachnospirales; family CAMZNU01; genus JBKEBX01. The sequence continues at coordinate 14,849 of JBKECM010000064.1, read as the reverse complement.
TAAAGATGAAAACTCGTCATATATCTTTGTATTATCTACATTAGCCCCAGCAACCTGAATTCTTATAGCCATATCATATCTTCGTGTACCTGAAAAATATATACTTTTGTATTTATTAAAATCTATATTTTCAAAGTTAACGTCCCATATCCAAGATACATCACGACCATCAGCATAGTTATCATTAAGTAAAAACGCAAAAGTACCATTATTATTATTTAAAGACACACTATTTAAAGCCTCATTAAAGCCAACTGGATTTTTAACTAAAAGCATAACAAGTTTTTTATCTTTGACATTAATGATTTCTTGACGACCAAAAGCGCTTTTTTGATTTTCTAAAGTTTTAAAAACTTTTTCTTTTTCAAAGCCTAGTTCAGCCGTAACAGCATAAGCACATAAAACGTTATATATGTTATATAATCCCCCAACATTGAGTTTAGAAGTTATTCCATCTATTTTAACGATACTATATGTTAAATCTTGTTCTAAAATTTCTTCAACCTTATATGTTAAACTAGGACGACTAAATCCACATTTTTCGCAAAAATAATCTCCTAAATGGTTATAGGTCACACTATTATAGGAATATTGGTTATTGCACTTTATACAAAAACAACCTTCTGTATTTGTATCAACCTCTTTTTTAACTAAAGCATCAAAACCAAAAAACACCTTCTTATTTTTTAAGTCTATGGAATTTAAAAGTGGCTCATCACCATTTAAAATAAGTATAGTTTCTTCATTATCTATACCTTTTAATATAAGTTGCAAAGTGTTATATACTTCACCATATCTATCAAGTTGATCACGAAAAATATTTGTTATAACAACAGCATAAGGTGTAATAAAAGGCGTGACAAGTTTAAGATTAGCTTCATCGATTTCTATGATAGCATAATCGCTTTTTTTATTTATACTATAGTTTTTTACGAAAGTAGTCAAAATACCATTATACATATTTGCACCACTTTCATTTGTAATGCAAGAAAGACCATTTTCTCGTATAACGCTTACAATTAATGAAGTTGTAGTAGTTTTTCCATTTGTACCAGTAACAAATACAACTTTATATTTATTTGAAACGAAAGTTAATAAGTTTTTACTTAATTTTTTAGCAACTAGACCAGGAAAACTTGAGCCACGCTTTAAAATATCACTCATTAAAAAAATTATTATTTTTATAAAATATACAACAACTAAATTATAAATATTTTTCATATAAACTCACTTTCTGTATAAAACTATAAAAAAGACTATAGTATACATAGTACACAAATAGCCTAATTATTGTATTGCCAATTACTTATAATATCTGGCAACCTCTAAAACCCCCATTATTTTTAATTTTCTATAAATTTTCAAAATTTCTGCGTCAGCTTCTCCTAGCAGAAACACGCTGTTATGCGTTGTCTAAGCTTTCTTGAACTATTTAAAATTTAAAAGAAAATTAAATCAAGCGAGTTTTTAGAGGTCACCTTATGTAATTAAGGAGGTTCCTTTGAAAAAAATCATTTCATTTATAATAGGTTTACTAAACGGTGTTTTTGGTGCAGGTGCCGGTGCATTGCTTGTACCTTTTTTAAAGAAAAGTTTTAATTTAGAAAGTAAAAAAGCACACGCAACAAGTATTTTAATTATACTTATTGTTTCTATTATAACAACCTTTACTTTATTTTTAAAAACAGGTGTTAACTTAAAAGAATATTTGTTTTTAGCTACAGGAGGTGTTATAGGAGGTTTAATCGCTGGTACATTATTAAAAAATATTCAAAATAAGTGGTTAACGAAAATTTTTGCACTTATATTAATAGTAGTTGGGGGGCGAATGTTATTTTAGTTTTAATTTTAATAGGGATTTTTGCCGGTATCTTAGGAGGAATGGGGCTCGGTGGTGGAACATTACTTATACCATTACTTGAAATGGTTACAGACTATGACCACTTAACTTTACAGTTATATAATCTTTTATTTTTTTACCCATGTGGAATTATAGCTTTAATTTTTCATCAAAAAAATGGTCTAGTTGATTATCAAATTACTAAAAAAGTTGTTATTTTAGCTATAGTAGGTGCTGTTATCGGTAGCTACATTGCAACACATATAGAAGTGGATTACTTAAGGAAAGCCTTTGGTGTCTTTTTAATATTTATTGGACTTTTTCAGATGTTTGGTAATGAAAAAGAAAGCAACTCAAAGAAAAATAATAATTAGCTATTGAAAAAAAATTATATATGTATTATTATATTATATATACATTAAGTAAAATTTTGAAAGTGTGATATATATGATTTTTTACGATAAGCTATTTACAAAAGGTATAAAAGATATAGATGAGGTAGTTGAACTTATTAATAATCATTATGAAGTTTCTGGTTTAAAAGTAATGGTGTATTATAAAGAAGCATATAATCTTTTTGAAGTAGTTTCTATGAAATATATTTTTGATATCTTATATGATAAAAAATTTATTATACTAGGTTTTTGTTATAAAAAAGAAGATGTGCACTATATTATAAATGATATGTTTCAATATTTTTATGATGAAAAAATTAATATTTTAAAACTTAAAGAACATATGAGGCTTTATTTATGATAAAAAAATTTACATTATCTTTTATTTTAGGAATTTCAATTATTTTTATAACTTTATATTGTAGTGTGTATTTTTGGGCAAACAACGATAATTTTTTCAGTAAAAAATTCATTGAAAACGATAGTACGTCTGTTATTGGTATATCTACAGAAGACTTATTTAACGTGAATGAAAGACTTATTGACTATATGTTTGATAGATATGATACAATGAATATTATAGCACCAAGCTATAGTGACGATTACTTTTTTACAGAAAAAGAAGAACACCATATGGTAGACGTAAAAAACTTATTTACTATGGGTTTTTACCTCTTTACAGGTAGTATTATAACAGCACTAGCTATAATACTATATAGTCTACACAAAAAAAACGCAAAAATTATATTTAACTTAAGTTCAAAGGTTATATTATGTATACTTTTATTATGTACAATATTAGGTATCATTATATCCTTTGATTTTAATAAATATTTTACTATATTTCACGAAATCTTTTTTACAAATGATTTATGGTTACTTGACCCAACTGTTGATATGATGATTAATATGTATCCTTTAAACTTTTTCATAGATATGTCTTTTAACATTATATTAACCTTTGGTATTTTAAATTTAATTTATATAGGCTCATCATTATTTATAACAAGAAGGAAACAATAAATGATTTTAAATGCTTTGCTTTTTTTATTAGCAATATTAAAATTTATATTTTTTTTGATTTTGGCTATAATAGGTATTATACTTCTTATAGTTCTAATACTATGTGCACTTATTTTATTTACACCAATAAAACACAATATTGTTTTTCGATTTAAAAAAGATTATATATATTTACATTTTAAAGTTTTTGTAATAAGAAAAATTAAAGTTGATATATTTTATAAAAATAAGAAACTAGAAATTAAAACAAGTTTTGATAAGAAAGAAGATGACAAACGTGAGCAAAAAAAGAAGAAGCTTTCAAAAAACCCTACAAAGACAAAAAGAAATAATGAAACTAGCAAAGCCCTCTCTCGGAACAAAACTTTACCTGAAAAAGAAGTTCATAGTGAACTTAATACCGAACAAAATAGCCAGTATAAAAGCGAAAAAAGCACAGAAACAAAAACAGAAGGAACTACTCGCGTTACACAAGAACAATCCCAAGGTGTCAACAGTGAAAAAACTGATGATAGTTACAGTAATAGCAAGAGTAGTACTGAACGTAGTATCAATAGTTCAAATGAGCCTAAAGGTAGTAAAAAAAGCAAACACAACTCCAAGGGAAGTGATAACAAAAGTAAAACAAGTACAACTCCCCGAAAAGAAAAGCAAAAAATAAAACGTGACTTAAACGATTGGATTTTATTTATACAAGATAATATTGAAAAAGCCATTTGGTTTTTAGAATGTTATGGAACAGAAAAAATATTTAAATGGATAAAAAAGAGTATAAAAGGTGTTTTTAGTATATTTCATCTTGATGCAACAGTATTTGACGGTACTTTTGGAAAATCTAATGATCCAAAACTTGTAGGTCAAAGTCTTGGCCTATTTTACACCTTAAAAGGTATGCTCTACCTTAAAAATTTTAATTTAATAGGTAACTTTAAAGAAGATATAATAGACATTACCTTCTATTCAAAAGGTAAAATACAGTTATATAAAATAGTTTTTCCTATAATAGCCTTAGGCTATTTTGTGGCACTAGCCTCAATAAAGGCTTTTAAAATAGATTTTAAGTTCATTGTGAATTTAATAAAAAATAAACTTAAATCTAAAAAAACTACACAATGATACATAATTTAATTTTATATACGAAAGGAAAATAATAATATGTCAAAATCAGTAAATGAAGCATTAGTTGCACTACTTGGAAATATCGAAGGTGTTCTTAATTCAAAATCAGTAGTAGGAGAACCAGTACAATTTGGAAAAAATATAATTATACCTCTTGTTGAAATAGGCTTTGGTATGGGTGCTGGTGGCTCAGATACTTTAAAAGACGATTTAGACACAACAGTTGAAACAGCTGGTGGTGGTATGGGTGGTTCTGTAAAACCTACAGCTATATTAGTTGTTAACGATGATGGGGTTCAACTTGTAGATGTAAAAAATAAAGATAGTGTAAATAAAGTTATTGATATGTTACCTGCTCTACTTTCAAAATTTGTAGGTACAGATAACAAAAGTCAAGCAGAAAAAGTTGTAGATGAAGTTTATGGAAATGACCTATAAATTTTATGTAATATATTTTAAAGGAGATTTAAAAAATGAGCAATATAGTAAATGAAAGTAATTTTGATACAGAAGTATTAGGTTCAGATAAAGTAGTTCTAGTTGACTTTTATGCTGACTGGTGTGGCCCTTGTAAAATGGTAGCCCCTATCTTAGAAGAAATTGCAACTGAAAACACAGATATTAAAGTGTGTAAAGTAAACGTTGATAACTCACAAGACTTAGCAGGTAAATATGGTGTGGTTTCTATACCAACTTTAGTTGTTATAAAAAATGGTGAAGTTGTGAACAAACACGTAGGTGCATTACCGAAAGATAAAATTTTATCTTTAGTAAAATAAATAAAAAGCCTTACAAGAAAATTTCTTGTAAGGCTTTTTATTTATTTATTTTGTAGGTATATAAATTTCATCACCTATAAAAATCAAGTGTGGATTTTCAATATTATTAAAATCTGCTAACTCTTGGTATGTCATACCATATTCAAATGCGATTTCAGATAAAGTATCACCTGCAACAACAGTGTAAAGTGTATCAGAAGTTGTATCAGGAGTAACAGGTGTCACTCTGTCAGGTTCAGGCTCTACAACTGGTTCTTCCACCACAGGAGTTTCAGGTTCAGGCTCAACTACAGGCTCAAGAGGATCTGGCACAACTGCATCATCTTGTAACACAGCAATTCTACCTATAGGGTATTCGTTTATTACAACATCACCAGAATTAAGATAATCAATAACTATTTCATCTAAAGCATTATACTCTACATAGTCTTTCTTTTGTGCTAAAAGTACATAGTCATCACCACCAGCAGCCATAAAATCATTTGTCGCAACTGTATATTCTTTATCAGCCTCAATAGGAGTACCATCGTCGAAAGTAGCAGAAATTATTCTTTCACCTACTTCTTTACTAGCATCTAAAATAACATTTAAGCCACCAATTTGTGCAAAGAAACCAGCAGGCTCACCTAAAGAACTATATCCGTGTTCTAAAGTTTCAAGTATTTCAGCACCCGTTAGGGTTTGTGTAGTTAAAAAGTTACCAAAAGGTAAAACAGTAACAACGTCACCCTTTGTGATATCACCAGCCTCAATACTAGCTCTAATACCACCACCATTTGTAATAGCAATATCAGCACCTGTTTCAGCTATCATAGCATCAGTAATTAAGTTTGCAAGATTACTTTCAGCAGTTCTAACAACTTCACGTGTACCTTCTAAATAGAACTCAGAGTTTGCAACTACTTCGCCGTTTACAACTTCAACTTCAGCTTCAATTTCGCTTATAACAGCTAAAACATCTTCATCAGCTTCTATAACAGCGTTACCGTCAGCATCTTTTGTAGCAATAAGTTCACTTGTTAAATCAACAACGCCATCTTCATAGTCAAAAGAGATTTTGCCGATATTATTACCATACTCACCTGTTTGAACTACAAGTGTGTCCCCAGCCATAACACCATTTTCAAAAACAGTATGACTATGACCGTCTATCATAATATCAATATCATCTACGTTTTCAGCTACATAGGTACTTCTAAATTCTGGTACAGTAGACTCATCTACACCAAGATGTGCAATAGAGATAACTACATCACAGTCTTCTTTTTCTTTTAAGATTTTAGTAACTCTTTCAGCTTCAGGTTCAGGATCAGCAAAAGTTACATTAACAACGTTATTAGGATTTGTTTTACTATAAGTTTCTGGTGTAGCTAAGCCGAAAACACCAAACTTTACACCATCAACCTCATAAACAAAATAATCTTCAAAGATATGGTCCTCAGTATCTTTGTAATATACATTTGAAGCAACAACAGGGAAACCAAGTTGATCAGTAAGTTCAATAAGACGGTCTAACCCATAGTTATACTCGTGATTACCAGTTGTCATAGCATTAACACTAACGGTATTTAAAATATCAACTATAGATTGACCTTTTAAAGTTGTAGCAATAGGTTGTCCATGAACTGTATCACCACAGTCGAAATAAAGTACATTTGAACCTTCTTCTACAGAATCATCAACTAGCGTTTCAACTAAAGGAAAAACATCTACCCTACTATGTGTATCATTGGTGTGATAGATAACAAATTCTTTAGGTACAGTACTTTCTATAGTTTCACCATATACAACAAGTGATGAACCTAAAGTCATTGTCAAAGTTGCAAGAATTACAAATTTTGATTTTAACATAAAATAACCTCCTAAGTTTATACTTTAATTATACATTAATAACTAAAAAAGTCAATATATATACTATTTTTCAGTACAATAAAAAATACTGGAAGAAATTTCAAAGACAACTTTGCCAAAAAAATAACTTTCAGTATTAAAATTTTTAAATAAACAATCCACCTAAAATAGCTACAGTGAACAAACTACAAACCGTTGTAGTAAGTACTATCTTGCCAGCAAAATCAATATTCCCACCATATTTGTCTGTTAAAATCATAGTCATTGTAGCAGATGGTAATAGAGCCATAATAAAAGTAAAATCAACAACAAAAGTATCGCCATAAAAAAGATATGCTAATGCGAAGTAAATCAAAGGATAAATTATTAAACTAACAAAGGTTACGATTAAAACTTTAGGCTCTTTTAATAGAGTTTTAAAATCACTTTTAGTAAGTAATGCCCCTGTTAAAAGTAAAGATAAAGGTATTGTCATATTTGAAATAACCGATATTGAATTTTCTATAGCATATGGTAATTTTATTTCTAATAAGAAAAATAAAATACCTAAAAAAACTGCTAAATTTATATTAGTTAAAAAATCCTTTAACTTTATTTTTTCACCTTTTTTACCGGATAAAAAAACAGGTCCTAAGGAAAAAGTTAAAACATTAAAAGGAATACAGAACAATGTACCATAAAAAGTAGGTTGATAACTTGCGAAAACTCCAAGTACAACGGGAAATCCTATATAAGTTAAATTTTTAAAGGTACAACCAAATATTATAATACCTTTTTCACTATCGTCAGCTTTTATGACTTTAGCCAAAACCAAACCTAAAACCATAAATAATATATGTAAAAAAATACTTAGTGCAAGTATAGTAACACCTAAACTTAAAGTTTCATCGTTCTTTTCAACTTGAAATGCCTTAAAAAAAGTTAAAGGTAAACTTATATTAAGTAAAATATAAGTAAGCTTATTTCTCACTTCATCGTTTAACACATCTTTTTTTTGTAAATAAAAACCTAACCCCATAACAATGCCAAGCATAATCATAGTATTTGTCATAGTATAAAACATATAAAACTCCCTAAAATTTTTATATAGCCATATTACAAAACTAACATCGCCTAAATTTATACTACCACAAAACCATTGTTATAGCAACTAAAATTATAGTATAAGCTGTAATGCTAACATAGTAACAAACCCCCATATACCAAGTAGTCCCACAAAACCTATAGTAAGTAAATTAACACCTACTTGTATACCAAAAAAACCAAGAACAAAGTTTAAGCCACTAAAACCTAAAAACCCTAGTAGCCCTCTAGTTAAAAATTTTATCAAAAAAGATACTTGTTTATTAAAAGTAACAAAAATAAGTAGCCCGCTACAAATTAAAATAAAAAATAAAATAATACTATTATTTTCCATAACTTTCTTCTCCTTAAAAAGTTAACCATACAAAGTACTTCAAATACTGATAAATTGTAGAAAAAAATACTACATAGCTATATTTGCCATATCCTTTGAGGTAAGTTTCTTTTCTTTACATAGCTTAATATAGTAAGAATATTTTGCGTTAAGAGATATTATTTCATATATATAACCATCAATAAGCTTTTCGTCAGTTACATATTCAAAATTTTGATGAATAATATCTAAAGAATTTTTTAAACTTTTTAAATTTCTTAGTACATCAATTTCTTCAGTTGTAAGCTTTATTTCTTTTTTAATTTTCATAATCTTCTCCTTTTATATAACAATCTTTATAAAGTAACCTCTTTAAAACTATTACCCTTTTCTTATTTATTTAAAATATACTCACTAATATTATTTTTTATTCATAAAAATAATATTTTTTTAAATTCATATATTTACTTATAAATTTTTGTTTTTTAACCGTTATATAATTAATGATAAAATTCGAGGTGAGAAAATGGGTACAATAAATTTTAATATAAATAAAACAAATAATTTATACGTTCAAAACAAAGAAAATACTAACACGAATATATTTGCAAAGGGTAATTTAATAGAAGGAACTATAACATATAAAGATGAGAACACAGTAAAAGTTTCAGCGAATAATATAACTTTAAATCTAAAAGCTTCTGAAGTTACAGGTAACCTTGAAGATAAAGTAAAATTTGAAGTTGTAGGAAACGAGAACTCATCTTATATTTTAAAACAAGTGAAAAATATTACCACAGCAGGAAACTTATATTACAGTGAAGTTGCCGAAAAAATGAGTAACGATGATATTTTGGAAATGCTTAAAAAAAGTAATTATGTAAAAACAAATGACAATGGTGTAGGCTTAAGCGAAGAAGAAATGAAAGAGCAACAACTCCTTATAGAGGTTCAACGTGCTTTAAAGTATGGTACAAAAAATATTTCTGGAAACCTTTTAAGTAAAGTTCAAGCACAAGGTTTAAGTTTAGATAAAATATCTATGTCAACTTTAAGCCAAATTATAGGTGAAGAAAGTGTTGTAGCTGTAAAAGATAAAACTAGGGAAGAGATGGCACAACTAAAAAAGGATTTTCAAGAAAATCTTCCTACCAATGAAACTGAAATAAAATCTCAAATAGCAACTGCACTTAACGATAGTGGATATGCTGTAACAGAAGAAAATATCAACTCAACTTATGATTCCTTTAAAAAATTAAGTAATATTCAAAATAACAGTCAAAACATTGATATAAAAAATATTTTACAAAAAGAGCTACCTTTAACACAACAAGTATTACAAAAAAATACACATCAAAAAGCAAGTGAATTAACTAACACAACAGAAGTAAATGAAACTTTAGAGGCAAATATATTAAAAAGATTAAAATCATTAGGCATTGATACAACCGAAAACTTAGAAATGGCAAAAACTTTCGTTAGTAATGATATTCCTTTAACAAAAGAAAATATTGAAAAATACAATTTTTTACTTAATGAGTTAAGTAGCTTATCTAAAGAAGATTTAATAAACTTAGCTTTAAAAAGTTCAAAAAATGAAATACCCGTAGAAGAACTTGATATACAAGGAATAACTACAACAAAAATAGATTCAAATATTGCAAATCTTTTAAATACTGTACAAACATCAAATATAAGTGATGAAACTTATCTTTATTTAGATGAAAATAATATTGATTTTACGATAAAAAACTTATTAGAAAATCAACAAGAAAGCACATCAGAAGATGTAACTTTATCGAAAGATGCTTTAGTACAAAAAAGATATTTTTTAGAGGCACAACTTAAACTCACATTAGAAAATATTAGTACTTTAAATAAAAATGGTATAAATGTTAGTACAACAAACTTACAAAAACTCGTAGAAAGCTTAAAAAACTATGAAAAAGAATATGCAACTACAAACTTTAATCAGTTAAATATTACACCAACTACAGAACAAGTTTCTTTATTTACAGAAACAACAAACTATATAAACGAATTAAAATTTGAAAACCCACAAGTTATATCAAAGTTACTTGAAAGTTCCGATACGGTTTCTCTATCTAAAATTAAGCCAACAAAAAGCTTCTTAGAAGATTATCAAGACCAAATGGACTGGCAACTTAGTAAAACAAGTGAAAAAAGCAATTTTAAAAAAGTAGAAGGTCAAATTGAAGAGCTTTTAGATAAATTAAGTATTCCAAAAACAGAAGATAACATAGCCTCTGTAGGTATCTTAATACGTAATAATATGGACGTAACAGATACATCAGTAGCAGAAACATCTGAATTGCTTAAAAAGATAAATTATATAAAAGATGAAGTTACTCCTAAAGTTATTACAAAAATGTTAGATGACGGAGTGAACCCTCTTGAAGAAAGTCTTGACGACCTTATTAGCTATACAGAAAGTTTCAAAGAAGTTTATGGTGAAAGTAATAATGATAAACTTATAAATGAACTAGTAAAAATGAAAAAAGATAAAACAACAAATGATGACACGAAAGATGCAGTAAAATCTATATACAAAGCTTTGAATATTATAAGTAAAAACGGTATAGCAAGCGTTGGGTCTATGATAAAAGAAGAAAAAGACTTGACTTTAGAAAACCTATTGTCTACAGCTAAAAACTTTGATAAATATTTTAGTAGTGTAAATACTTTTGATAAAACTTTAAGTGATGATACAACGTATACGACAACTTCAAGTACAGTAAATCAAAATTTAAATATTTCAAGTATAACTCAAAAAGCAGTAAAATATAACAAAAATGCTTTAGACATAGAAGAATTCATTGCAAATGCAGATTATGAAGGCTTAAAAAACTATATAGAAGAAAATCAAGAATATTTAAAAGAACTATTACCTATGATTACTATGAAGCTCAAAAAAAATAGTGATACAACAGATATTGAAACAGTAAAAGAACTTACTGAAAATATTGCAAATGTAAGTAGTGAAACTTTATCTTATCTTTTAAAGAATAAAATTACCTTAAGTAGAAATAATATTAATACTTATAATGAACTTGAAAAAGATGAAAATCTTTTAAGTAAAAATTTAAGTGAACTTAATGAAAAAGAAGATAGTGGTATAAATTTAGGGTCACAACTTGATGAAAGTTTACCTCTTGATATAGCTTCTGGAACATTACTTGATGTTGCAATAGGCGAAGTAACAAATAGTGATTTTGAAAACATTGATATTTCGAGAAAAACAGTAAATCTATTAGAAATGCAGTCATACTTAAATAGTAAAGATGAAAACTATTACTCCTTCCCTATTAAGCTAGATTTAACTGGTGAAGTTACAAATGTAAATATGTTTTTGGCAGATGATAACGCCTTAGAAAAAGATAATGTAAAAATTCATTTCTCTCTTTTTACAAATACACTTAAGGATTTGACTGTAGATGCCGAAATAGATAAAGTAAACAAAAATGTTAGCCTAGAAATAAATTGTAGTAGCTATAGTGCATCTTTAATAGAAAAAGAAGAAGATACATTTAAAGACTTACTAGCAGAAATAGGCTATGAAGATGTAAGTATAACATATAATAACGGAGATACGATTAATAGTTTTAAAGGATTAAGGGGTAATTCACATGGAAAGTAAAGACAAAAACGAAGTTTCAGTTATTATTAATAGTTTTATCAAACTAATTGATAAGGCAAGTAGTCAAGAAACCAAAAAATAAGAGGTGTGAATTATGAGAATTAATACAAATGTTATAGCTTTAAGTGTAAGAACGCAATTACTAAAAACAGATTCAGCAATAAGCAAAGCATCATTAATGATGTCTTCAGGTTTAAAAATAAACTCAGCAAAAGATGATGCTGCAGGACTTGCTATAGGTAATAAACTAGATAGACAAGTTAGAGGTTACGAAAAAGTTTCAAATAATACAAGTGACGGTATTTCACTTATCCAAACACTAGATGGAGCATTATCATCAGTAAATGAGATGCTTGAGGAAATGCGTACTTTAGCTGTTCAATCTTCAAACGGAACTTTAGAAGACTCTGACAGAAGAAAAATTCAAACAGAAATAGAAGAATTAAAAGAAGAAATATCAGACCTTTCAAAAAGAACAGAATTTAATGGTATAAAACTTTTAGATGGTGATGGTGCAAGATTAACTTATGATAAAACAGGTAGTGCAACAAAACTTTCAAAAGTAAATTACGTATCAGGAAACGTACCACAAGGACAACTAGAATTTACTATTGATTCTCTTGGTTCAAGTGCAAGCGTTGCTTTTAGCGAAGCTAGTATATCAGCAGGTACAGAAGGAACATTAACTATAAATGGTAGTACTTTAACTTTTACAGGCGATGAATCAAAAGAAGAAATTTTAGAATCAATTAAACAAGCTTGCGAAGATAACAACTTAGATATAGACCTTTCAACAGGAACAGTAACTTCAAGAATTATTGGTTCAGAAGCTACTATCAATATAACATCAAACCCAGCAAGTTTTGGTTTTGCTTCAAGTGTATCAAGTACAGGTACTGACGCTGTTGTTTCTGGTATAACTTTAAATGACTTAGAAACAGGTGCAGGTATTAACTCATTTAACAGTGGTATTTCATCTACAACATATGTAGAAGGCAACAGAGTTTATATAAACTCTACAAATGGTCAAAAAATAGAAGTAGACTTAACTGGTAATGGCACTGGTGCACAAAAAATCGAAATACGTAACGAAGGACAAATAAAGATTCAAGTAGGAACACAAATGGATATGGAAATAGATTTATATGTTCGTAACATTGATACTGACTCTTTAGGGATTGAGTATATAAACCTTTCAACGCAATCAGGTGCTGCAGATGCTATAACAAAAATCGATGAAGCAGTATCAAAGGTATTAGACCAACGTACTTACCTTGGTGCAGCACAAAACAGATTAGCTTTCACAGAAACAGCTATTGATACTGCAGCCCTTAACACAGAAGAAGCATACTCAAGAGTTATGGACGTTGATATGGCAAAAGCTATGACCGATTTATCAGCTGAAAATGTAAAATCACAAGCTGCCCTTGCAATACTTACACAAGCAAATCAAAGACCACAACAAATACTTCAGTTATTAGGATAAAAGGTGAATAAATGGAAGATTTTTCAAAAAAAGACTATGTAATGAGAATTAGTAACGCATCTCCTTTAGGACTTGTAAATATTACATTTGAACTAATTTTTAATAATATTAATTTAGCCTTAGAAAATAAGGATAATTTAACAAACTATATAGACTACGTTCAAAAAGCAAAATCTTTTTTAGAAAACTTAATAGATAGCTTAGATGCAGATCAAGAACTTTCAGATAACTTATTTAGAGTTTATACCACAAGTCGTGGCATCTTAATTAAAGCAGCCGTTAGTAACTACAACTATAAAGACTTAACTGATGTAGTAGAACTACTAAAACCTATTGCAGATAGTTTTAAATCTATTGATGATACTGAGAAATCTGTAATGCAAAAAACTCAAAAAGTGTATGCAGGTCTAACATATGGCAAAAAAGGTCTTGATGAATATATCGAAAGTGGTTCAAAAGGCTTTGAAGGTTAAAAATAATTTTATTAAAAAGCAAAATTCTAAAAGAGTTTTGCTTTTTTTATTGTACATATTTCTTAACTATACATTTTAAAATTTTTATAAGTGGCTATTTTATATTTTTATTATAATAAACCTAATTAAAGCATATACATATATAAAAAATGGAGTTTCTATGTTTTTAAAAAATAAATTTTTATACATAAGTGCAGTACTAATTTTAATAGGTTTTTTTATATACAACTCAAATGTATCAAGTATTTTGCCAGCTTCATCAACAGAAAAACTACTACCTATTTATAGTGTAGAAACAAACAATAACGACATTTCAATAACCTTTGATGTAGCATGGGAAAGCGAGGATATGTTTTCTATACTCGATACTTTAGATAAGTATAACGTGAAAGCTACCTTTTTCTTTTGTGGCTATTGGATAGAAAAAAATCCTGATTTATTAATAGAAATATATAACAGAGGTCACGAACTCGGCAGTCATGGAAACAATCATCTACATGGAAATAAACTTTCAAAAAATGAGCATAAAGAGGAAATAACATTAGTAGCAGAAAAGATAAAAGAACTTTTAGGAATAAATATATATCTTTTTAGAGCTCCTTATGGGGAATATAATAACAATATGCTAACAGTAGCAAAAAATGAAAATTTTTCTGTTATACAATGGACTGTAGATAGCCACGATTGGAAAGGTAAGGGAGTAGACTATGAAGTAAATCAAGTTTTAAATCATAAAGATTTAGGAAATGGAAGTATACTTTTATTTCATACGGGTACAAAAACTACAGCCCAAAGCTTACCTATTATTTTGGAAAGCTTAAGTACAAAA